>NZ_JAYMZS010000061.1:0-49386 GCF_035828755.1 Amycolatopsis sp. H20-H5
AAGAGACCACGACTCGTCGACGAGTTGCGGGGGTGCGGGGGGGTCAGGTGGTGATGGTGGTGGCGAGGTAGGTGCCGATCCCGGCCATGCCCGCCTTGTTCGGGTGCAGGGGCGCCGCGATCGCGGTGGGGATCAGGCCTTCGAACCACTTGCTCGACGGCGGGCGGCACGCGTCGTGCCCGACGCTCACCGGCCGGATGTCGAGGAACTTCGCGCCGTGCGCCTGTGCCTGACCGGCGAGCGCCTCGTCGAGGTGACCGATCGTCCCCTGGACGTAGTTCGCGTCCTTCGCCGACAGCGGGACGATCGGCCAGCAGCCGTTGTGGGGCAGGTAGGTCCCGTAGCCGACCACGTAGACGTCCGCCTCGGGCGCGCGGGCGGCGATCTGGTCCAGCAGCTCGCCCCACTTCGGCGCGAAGGCGTCGATCTTCTCGGCCAGCTGGTCGTGCCCGCCCGCGGTGAACCGGTTCGCACACGACGGGATGACGCCGGGTAGTGGGTTCAAGCAGGTCAGTACGGCACTGACCAGGCCGACGTCGTTCGCCCCGATGGTCAGCGTGACCGTCTTCGCCCGCGTGTCCACCGCGTCGAGCTGCGGAGCCACCGGTCCGGTGAACGTCTGCTGCCGACCGGTGAAGTCGGCTGTCGTCGCACTCGAACAGGTGACGTCGGTCAGCGCGGCCCCGGTCTGCTTCGCCACCACGTGCGGGTAGTCGGCCAGCGAACGCAGGCAGCCCAGCGAAGACGTGTCGGCCGGGAGTATCAGCGGGCCCGCCGCCGCGGAGTCACCGAGAGCCACATAGCCGCCCGGGGACTCGGCAGCCGACGCCGTCACCGCCGAACCGGCCAGCATCGTCGAAACCGCCAGCGCGGTGAACCAGGTCCGCTTTGCACTGAGCTGCACGCCATCCTCCTTGATGGTCACCAAAATCTGGTGTTCGTGACATCATCAGTGGCGGGGGTCACGTCCGCCGCTGGGAATCCGAGCAGAAAAAGGGAGCGGAGTTTGTGACGCAGCACAACGAGCCCGACGTGCCCGTCGTGGGCGGCGTCCCCGTCCACACGCTGCTGGGCGGCTCGGTCCCCGAACTGCTGCCGCGCGTGCTCGAACGGATCAAGCGCGAGGTCCCCGACTACCGGCGGTTGCCCGCCGAGGAGCTGCGCGGGGACATCGCCGGAATCACCCGCGACGCGCTACGTGCCTTCGTGCGAAGCCTGCGTGAGCAGCGGCCGCTCGGCGAGAGCGAACTCCTGCAGGTGAGCGCTTCGGCGGCGCGGCGGGCGGAGGAGGGCTTCCCGCTGGAGGCCGTCCTCGCCGCGTACCACGTCGGTGTCAGGGAGATCTTCGCGTTCATCGCGGCGCAGGCGAGCGAAGGAGACCTGCCCGCGCTCGCCGCGACAGCGGATCAGGTGCTGCGTTTCCTCGGCGCCATCTCGGGCGCCGTCACCAGCGGGTACCTCGACGAGCTCCGCACCAAGTTGGGCCAGGAGCACGACTCCCGGCGTACCCTGCTCTCCGCCCTGCTCGCGGGTGAACCGGTCGAAGCGGTGGCCAGGGCGGAGCGGTATCTGGTGCTCACTGTCACGCTCGGCAGGCACGCGGACGAAGGAGCGCCGACCGTGGACACCGCGATCGCGGTCCGGCGCAAACTCCGGCGCTTCCTGGCCACCTTCGAGCAGGTGTGCGCGGCCCCGGTACTGGCCTCGATGGAGGGCGCCGGCGGGATCGTGCTGCTGCCGCTCACTTCCGGAGTGTCCGAAGTGGACTGGACGAACTGGCGTGCGGTGGTCGGCCGTGCCGCGCAGGCGGCGGGCGCCCCGGTGACCGCCGCGGGCGAGGACGCCGCGGCCCAGGACGTGCCCGGCGCCGCCGCACGGACCGGGGAGGTGCTCGACGTGCTGTCCTGGTTCGGGCGCGAACCCGGGCTCTACCGGATCGACGACGTCCTGGTCGAGTACCAGCTCACCCGGCCGGGCGCCGCCCGTGACCGGCTCGCCGCGCTGCTCGCGCCGCTGGAGCGCCATCCGGATCTCTTGACCACGCTGGAGTGCTACCTGGCCCAGCAGGTCAACCGCCGCCGGACGGCCGCGGCCCTGCACATTCATCCCAACACCGTCGACTACCGGCTGCGGCGCGTGCAGCAGCTCACCGGTGTCGATCCGGTTCAGCCCGCGGGCCTGCCGCGCATGCTGGCGGCCGTCGCGGCCCGCCGGGCCGGATCGGGAACCGGACGCCGCGGTGCCGGGATCTCGGGGATCTCGGTGACCTGACCGGCCGCACGCACGAACCGGAAGACGGCTCCGAGCGCGAGGCCGGTGAGTCCGCCCGCGGCGAGCACCAGTGCGGCGCGGGCGGACTCGGCGTCGAACACGAGCTGCCCGGCTCGCCCCACGAAGAAGCCGGACTGGACGGCCCAAGCGACCGCGGTCACCCCGAGTGCCGCAGCCGGGCCGGTGTACGCGGACAACGCCAGAACGACCAGGACCAGTGCGAACAGCGCGTACCCCGGCCGGGCCGCCGCACCGGAAAGACCCGCGGCCGTCGCGGCGGTCACCACCGCCACACAGCCGAGCGGGAAGGCGAAACCTCCGTCGAGCCTTCCGTCCGGAAGAGTCCTGGTCCTCATGCCTCCAGTGGAACCCGGCCGCTGTCACGCCTTCGGGTGCAGGACACTTTCCCTACGCGCGGACAGTCTTTTTTGACACCGTCTTGACACGGCTCAGGTGCGGGCCGTGGTCCTGACGATCGTCTCCACGATCTCCGGCCACAGCTCCTGCGGCAGGTCGTGCCCCATTCCGGGCAGCACCACCAGTTCGGCGCCGGAGATCGCCTCGGCGGTGGCCTTCGCGCCGCTGACGTCGATCAGCGGGTCGCCCGCGCCGTGGATGACCGAGACCGGCAGGTCCACCTTCCGCAGCCCCTCGGTGCGGTCGCCGGAGGCGGTCACCGCCGCGGCCTGCCGCAGTGCGCCCGCCGGGTGGTAGGCGCGGTCGTAGTTCGCCGTGATCTTCGCGCGCAGCTCGTCTTCCCGCGGCGGGTAGCCGGGCGCCGCCGTCACCTTCGAGGCTTTGACGCTCTCTTCGATGTTCTGCTCGCGGGTGGCGGCGGGTGGGCGCATCAGCGCGGCCATCGCCTCGGGCGTGGCCTGCCCGACCGAGCGGTCGCCGGTGGTGGACATGATCGAGGTGACGCTCAGCAGCCTGTCCGGGTGGTCGATCGCCAGCTGCTGCACGATCATCCCGCCCATCGAGGCGCCGGCCACGTGCGCCTTGGCGAACCCGAGCGCGTCGAACAGGCCCACGGTGTCGTCGCTCATGTCGGACAGCAGGTACGGCGCGGTACTGAGATCGCCGCCGATCAGCGCGGCGAGGTCGGGGGCGGGCAGGTCGTCGAAGTACGTCGACAGGCCGATGTCCCGGTTGTCGAAGCGGACCACGTGGAACCCCCGCGCGGCGAGCAGCTCGCAGAATCCCGTGTCCCACACGGTCAGCTGCGCGCCCAGTCCCATCACGAGCACCAACGGCGGGTCGGCCTGGTCGCCGAAGGTTTCGTATTCCAGCTCTAGGCCGTTCGAGTGTGCGCGGGGCATGTCCCAATACTGCCTGAAAGCCGCCGCACCGGCACGCTTCCCGGCGCGGGAGTTGACAGCGACGTGACAGCGGGCGGGCGTACTGTGCACCGATGCCGGGGGCTCGCTCCCGGTTGAGCCCCCGGCACCCACCTCCCCCTCGAGGTGCCGGGGGTTCTTTACGCGCCCTGAATCCGCGGGAACACTTCGCCGACCAGCGTCACCAGCGACCTGCTCAGCAGGATGTGCACCTGCTCGCGGTTGAGCGCGCCCCGCACCAGCCATTCGCGGCCCGCCGCCTTGACCATCCCGCCGAACGCCCTGACCAGCGCGTTGAGCTCCTGGCCGTGTTCACTCTCGCGGGAGAGCCCGACGGCTTCGAGCACCCTGTCGGCGGACTCGCGGTCCGCCTCCTCGAGGATGCGCTCCACCTCGAGGTCCCGTCCGATGCCCTCCGGGGCGATCGCGGCGAGCCACATTTTCTCCTGACTGGTGACCATGTCGAGGAACCAGTCGATGGCCACGTCGGCCCGTAGCTCCAGCGGACCCTCCGGAAGGATGTCCACGGCGAGGCGCGGCACGGTCAGCGCCCGCCGGATCACCACGAGGTACAGCTCGCGCTTGGTGCCGAAATAATGGTTGATCAAGCCCCTGGCCACTCCGGCCGCGGCCGCTATGTCCGAAGTGGACACCGCCGAGTATGGCCGTTCGCCGAAGAGCCGGGCGGCGCAGACGAAGATCTGTTCCTTCCGCTCGTCCGGCTCCAGTCGTCGCCATCTCGGCGCGGGCTCGGTGTTCATACAACATATATTCGCATGATCGGTTCAGTCGGGCAGGCTGATGGGGGCGATGTCGTCGAAAAGGTCGCCCGGTCCGGGATTCGCCGGATCGGTGGCGCCGCCGAAATGCCGGAGTACTCCCCACACCGCGTTCAGCGCCGTCTGCACGGCGCCTTCGGCCCAGCCCGCCGTCCAGGAAACGTCGTCACCCGCGAGGAACAGCCCACGATAACGCGGTTCCAGCCGGTCCTGCATGAAATGGGTGAAAAGCCGGTGCTGGTAGCGGTAGTGGCCGGGGAGATTGGCCTTGAACGCGCCCATGAAATGCGGCTCCGCCTCCCAGGACACGGTCACCGGATCGCCGATGATGTGCCGCCGGACGTCGACCGAGGGATAGATCTCGGCCAGTGACTGGAGCATTACCTCGACCCGTTCGGAAACCGACAACGGTAACCATTTCAGTGAATCGTCCGCCCAGGTGTAGGACAGGCAGATCACCGCGGGCGCGCCGGGATCGTCGCCGAGCAGGTAGGTGCCGCGCGGCATCCGGTCGGTCAGCGTCATGCTCATCGTGTCGCGCCCGGTCGCCGGGTCGGTGTCCAGCCAGAACGGCCGGTCCACCGGCACGAACACCTTCGAGGACTCCATGTAGTGCGTGCGCTCGATCGCCGTCCAGTGGTCGATCGGGAACAGCGCCTCGTCGCAGGCGATCTTGGACAGCAGCATCCAGCTCTGCGCGGTGAACACCGCCGCGCCGAAGGTCCGGATGTGGCCTTCGGTGTCGGTCACGGTGATGTTGCCCGGCGCCGTGCGATGCAGCCGTGCGACGCCCGGTTTGGGCAGGCCGCCCGCGTGCAGCGATTTCAGGCTGGTGCCCGCCGGCCAGTGCGCGAGCTCGCCTGGCGCGCGTTCCCACAGCCGCACCGGCAGCTGCTGGCTGCCGCCGACGATGCTGCGGTGCTCGTCGTCCGCGCCGGTGTACACCACGCGCAGGATCTCGAGGATCGAGTTCGGGAAGTCGGTGTCCCAGCCGCCGGTGCCGAAACCGACCTGGCCGAAGGTCTCGCGATCGCGGAACGAGGCGAACGCGGGAGAGTCGCAGAGGAAGCCGTAGAAGGTCTGGTCGTCGAGCTTTTCGACCAGCTCGTTCCAGATCCGCTTGATCGTCTTGGCGTCCCGGTCCCGGATCGCGGCCTGCATCTCGCCGAATTCGGCGTGCTCGTCCAGCGTGCGCTGCCAGGCGCGGGCGACGTCGCCGAACACCGCGGGCAGCTCCTCGGCCGTCGTCGCGTAGTGGCTCTGTCCCTTGAGGTCCACGACCGTGCTCGGGGTCTCTGGCGCCAGCGGGTTCGGGAACGGCTTCGTGGCCAGGCCGGTCTTGTCGATGTAGTGGAAGAGCGTGGTCGACGACGGCGGGAAGCGCATCGCGCCCATCTCCGCGATCACGTCGGGCGGGCAGCCGTCGAAGCCGACCGAGCGCAGGCGCCCGCCGAGCTCGGCGACCTCGTAGACCACCGGGCGCAGGCCGAGTTTCATCAGTTCGTACGCGGTGACGACGCCGGAGAGGCCGCCGCCGATCACCGCGACCTCGGTGCCGTGCGCCTCGGCGGGCACCGAGCCGAGCCCGGCCGGGTGCTTCAGGTAGTCGTCGTAGGCGAACGGGAAGTCGGGGCCGAACATCGTGATCGGCCGCCCGGCGGGTTCGTCGGTGTGGATCGCGGTGGGCACGGCGGAGGTCATGCGGAAGGTCCTTCAGCTGTCAAGGGCGCGATCAGGGTGCGGTAGAGCTCGGGGCGGCGATCCGCGAGGTGGGTGTTCTCGGCGCGGGACGCGAGCAGCTTTGAGCGGTCGGCCTCGGCGGTGATCAGCTCCACACCTGCGCCCGCCCGTGCCAGTACGGCACCCGTCGGAGCGACGACACAGCTGCGGCCGCAGTAGGTGAGCTCGCCTTCGGTGTCGCAGCGGTTGGCGTAGACGACGTAGAGCTGGCTCTCGTAGGCGCGCGCGGGCACCACGGTGTCCGCGACCAGTTCGTACGGGCTCATCAGCGCTGTCGGTACTAGCAGCAGCTCGGTCCCCGCCAGCGCGTGCGCGCGCACCAGCTCGGGGAACTCGACGTCGTAGCAGATCAGCAGGCCGACCGTGAGCCCGCCGAGTTCGGCCTGGACCACGGCGTCCGCGCCGGGGGTGAACCAGGTGCGGTCGAGCTCACCGAACAGGTGCGACTTGCGGTAGTTCGCCAGCCGCCCGCCGTTGGCGCCGACGAGCTGAACGCTGTTGTGCACCTGCTCGCCGTCCCGCTCTGGATAGCCGTAGGCGAGCGCGATGCCGGTCTCGCGGGCGAGCTCGGCCATGCTTGCCGCGCCCGGCCCGGTGGCGGGCTCGGCGAGTTCGTGCGCGGCCGCGCCGATGTTGTAGCCGGTGGTGATCATTTCGGCGGCCACCAGCAGGTCCGCGCCGCGGGCGGCCGCGTCGGCGGCGGCTTGGGGAAGTTCGGCGAACGGGCCCTGGTGGACGGCGACGATCACGACTTGCCCGCCAGCCGCGACCGGTGGACGCCGTAGCCGAAGTAGAGCGCCAGTCCCAGCAGCATCCAGCCGCCGAACACGATCCAGGTCGCGCCGTCGAGGCTGAGCATCATGTACGCGCAGCACGCCACCCCGATGATCGGCGTGACCGGCGAGAACGGCACCCGGAACGTCCGTGGCAGGTCCGGCTTGCGACGGCGTAGCAGCAGCACGGCCACGTTGACCAGGCCGAACGCGAACAGCGTGCCGATGCTGGTCGCGTCCGCGAGCTTGCCCAGCGGGATGAACGCCGCCAGCGCCGCCACGAACCCGGACACGATCATGGTGTTGACCTTCGGCGTGCCGGTTTTGGCATCCACTTTGGACAGTGCTTTCGGGACGAGCCCGTCGCGCGACATGGCGAACAGGATCCGGGTCTGCCCGTAGAGCACGGTGAGCACCACGCTGGAGATCGCCACGATCGCGCCGATGGCCAGCAGGATGGACCAGATCTTGTTGTCCACCACGGAACTGAGCACGTGCGAGAGCGCGGCCTGCTGATCGCCGAACTGCTGCCACGGCAGCGCCCCGACGGCCGCGAAGGCCACCAGGCAGTACAGCACGGTGACGATGGCCAGTGAGAGCAGGATCGCGCGCGGCAGGTCGCGCTGCGGGTCGCGGGCCTCCTCCCCGGCGGTGGACGCGGCGTCGAACCCGATGTAGGAGAAGAACAGCTTCGCCCCGCCCGCGCTCATCCCGGCCAGGCCCAGCGGCAGGAACGGGCTGAAGTTCTTCGCCTGCACGGCGGTGAACGCGATGGCGCAGAACAGCACCAGCGTCGCGATCTTGACCACGACCATGATCGTGTTGGCCCGCGCGCTCTCCTTGGCGCCGGAGATCAGTAGCAGCATCGCCAGCAGCACCACCACGATGGCCGGGACGTTCACCACCCCGCCGTCGACCCCGGGCGGCTGGCTCAGCGCGTCCGGGATGGCGAAGCCGAACACCAGCCGCAGCAGTTCGTTGAGGTACTGCCCCCAGCCGACCGCGACCGAGGCGACCGAGACCCCGTACTCCAGCACCAGGCACCAGCCGCAGACCCACGCCACCAGCTCGCCGAGCGTCGCGTAGGCGTAGGAGTAGGACGAACCCGAGAGCGGGATCATCCCGGCGAGCTCGGCGTAGGACAGCGCGGAGAACAGGGCCGTGATCCCGGCCAGCACGAACGACAGCACCACGGCGGGCCCGGCCACCGGCACGGCCTCCCCGAGCACCACGAAGATCCCGCTGCCCAGCGTCGCGCCGATGCTCAGCGTCGTCAGCTGGGTCAGCCCGAGCGAGCGCCGGAGGTTCCCGCCCTCGCCGTGGCCGCCCTCGGCGACCAGGTCGGCGACGGGTTTGCGGCGCAGCATCGCGGTGCGGAGCCGCCCGTCGCTCGGCGGCGCCGAACTGCTGGGGTCGTTCACGTGGGGTTCCTCCTCGCTGAGGCATGACGCGTGACGGCGCCGCTGTTCCGGATCACGATATCGTTCGAATTCCGGTCCAGAAAACACCGATACGTTGTGCAAGACGACTAATTTTCAGTGATCTAGTGTGCTATGCGAGGAATCCTCGACGATTCGTTTCGCAGCGTCCCGGCAGGCAAATTCGGGTTCACCCCGAGGGAACCGGCCGCTGGCCTGCGAGGCTTTACGGTCTGGTGGCCCGGCCGACCTTGGGTGACCCCCCCTAACCCACATCGGCCGGGCCCTTTACTTCCGCCGCGGCCCGCCCGGCGGGCAGCAGCAGCGTGAACGTCGGGGGCTCGGGCCTGCTGAGCCGCAGCCGCCCGCCCTCGGCCTCCGCGAGGCTGCGAGCCAGCCGCAGCCCGATGCCGTGGCCGGCCGGAGCGCTCCTGGCGGCGCTGAACGGATCGAAGTCACTGTCGAGCCCCGGTCCCTCGTCGACGACGTCGATGGCGAGCACCTCACCGGCGTCCCTGGCCGTCACGGTCACCGCGCCCTGGCCGTGGGTCACCGCGTTGTCCACCAGCACCCCGAGGATCTGCCGGACCGCCGCGGCCGCCGCCCGCGCGGGCGGCGCCTGCCCGAAGTCGATGTGCAGGGGCCTGCCCCGCCCGTCCATGAGCCCGCGCCAGGCCTGGTCGACCTCGGTCAGCAGGGCGTCGAGGTCGAGCAGCGCCCGCGCCGCGCCGGGTTGCCTGGCCAGTGCCAGCAGGTCGTCGATGGTGCGCTCCAGCCGATCGGCCGCGGCGATGCCGGAGTGGATCGCGAGGTAGGGGTCGCGGCCCGGCTCGAGCCCGGCTTCCAGCTGCAGGCGGAGGCCGGTCAGCGGGGTCCGCAGCTGGTGCGAGGCGTCGGCGGAGAACGTCCGCTCACGCTCGAGCGTCTCGCCGACCCGCTGGGCCGTGGTGTTGAGGGCGTCGGCGACCTGGTCGATCTCGGGCACCCCGCTGGGCGCGGCGCGAACGGTGAAGTCCCCGTCGCCGAACCGCTCGGCCGCCGACGAGAGCTCCTCCAGCGGCTTGACCAGCCGGGCGGTGATGCGGCGGGCGAGCATCCAGCTGGTGGCGACCGCGACCACCGCGCAGCCCAGCATGGCCAGCCAGGTCGCCGCGGTGCGCCAGACCAGCTCCGAGTGTGGCACCGCGGCGCGGACGAACCCGGCCAGCTCGGCGCCGTTCACGACGGGGATGGCGAGCACCAGCTCGTCACCGGCCTCACCGGTGCTCATGTCGGTGCCCGCGGCGGCCCGCACGACCGGGTCCGCCGTCGCCGGCCCCTGTCCGGCCAGCAGCACTCCCGCCGGGGAGTACACGCCGATGCTGACTTCGCGGTCCTTCGCGGGGCCGACCCGCGGCGTGCGCGCGGCGGCGAAGTCGGCCGCGACGGACACCGCGGCCGCGTCCGCGGCGCGTTCGAGCTCGGAGGTCTCGTTCCCGGCGTAGAACCGTGACACCGCGAATCCCAGCGGCAGACCGAACAGGCTGATCGCCACCACTGCCGCCACCACCGTCAGCGTCACGATCCGGCGGCGCACGCCTAGGGCTCCCCGACTCGGGCGGCGGGCAGTTCCAGCCGGTAGCCGTGCCCGCGCAACGTGGAGATGCTGGGGACGTCACCGGGCGATCCCGCCGAGTCCGCGAGCTTGCGGCGCAGCGCGGCGATGTGCACGTCGAGCGTCTTCGTCGAGCCGTACCAGTGCGCGTCCCAGACCTCGGTCATCAGCGTGTCCCGGCTGACCGCGACCCCCGGCTCCTCGGCGAGCCTGGCGAGCAGGTCGAACTCCTTCGCCCGCAGCACGACCTCCTGCCCGGCGAGGCTCACCCGCCGCCCGGCGGTGTCCACCCGCAGCCTGCCGACGGTGATCGCGGGCTTGCTGTCCGGCCCCGGCACCCCGCGCCGCAGGTGCGCCCGCACCCTGGCCTGCAGCTCGGCCAGCCGGATCGGCTTGGTGAGATAGTCGTCGGCGCCGGCTTCGAGCCCGACCACGACGTCCATCTCGTCCTGGCGCGCTGTGAGGATCACGAGCACCGCCCCCGGCAGCATCGCCCGCAGCCGTCGGCACACCTCGACCCCGTCGAGATCCGGCAGCCCCAGGTCCAGCAGCACGAGGTCGATGTCGCCCCGTTCGGCGCAGGTCAGCGCCGCCCGCCCGCTGCGCTGCCAGCTGACCTGGTAGCCGTGCAGCCCGAGACTCGATTCCAGGACGCTGCCGATCGCCTCGTCGTCTTCCACCACCAGCAACCTCGACATGACCGCAGCGTAACGACCGAACCGGGCGGTGACCCTGTGGAAGTCCGCAAACCTCCCCATCCCCAGGTCAGGCCCGCTTCCGCGGCCCGTGTCGAGTTGCCCCTCAAGGCCACCATGACGGCGTTTAACGCCGTGATGGTGGCCTTCAGGGACAGTCAGCGCTGGTGCGGGGGAGCGGTACTGCCGCGGAGCACGACCTCGCCTGCCATCCGGACCACCCGCGCCCTGGTCCCGGTGGACCCCTTGATCGCCATTTCCATCGCCCGCTCGCCAAGCTCCTCCAGTGGCAGCGCGACGGTGGTCAACGCCGGTGTGAGGTCCCTGACCACCGGGATGTCGTCGAAACCGGCGATCGAGATGTCGCCCGGCACCGAAAGGCCCGCTTCGCGCACCGCGGTCATCGCGCCGATCGCCATCACGTCGGTCACCGCGAAGACACAGGTCGGCAGCTTCTTTCCGGCCAGGACCCTCGACATCGCGGAGTAGCCGCCGTCGCGGGTGAACGCGTCTTCGACGATGTCCTGTTCGCGCAGTTTCACCCCGTGCGACGCGAGTTCGTCGGTGAATCCGCTGAGGCGGTCGACCACGGTGCTGAGCTTCCGGGGCCCGGCCAGCACCGCGAACTTGCGGTGTCCGAGGCCGAACAGCGCTTTCGCCAGCGCGGCGGCCCCGGCGCGGTTCTCCGGCTGGACCGTGTCGATCTTGAGCCCGCGATGCCTGCTGACCGCGGCCACCTGGCCGCCGCCGCGCCGGTACGGCTCCAGTTCGGCGGCCATCGCGCGTTCCCAGGCCCTGTCCTCGAACGCCGAGCCGATCAGCAGGATCGCCGACGCCCGCTGCGCCCGCAGCGTCGAGACGTAGGCGACTTCCCGGCCGGGATCGCGGAAGGTGTTGGCGAGCATGACGAGCAGGTCGTTGTCGTTCGCCACCCGCATCGCCCCGCCCGCGATGGCGGCGAAGTACGGGTCGCCGACGTCGTGGCAGATGACCCCGACCGTGTGATGCGAACCGCCGGCGAGTGCCTGTGCGTGAGCGTTCGGGGTGTAGGCGAGCTCGGACGCCGCGGACACCACCCGATCGCGTAGGTCACCCCGGACGTTGGTGGTGCCGTTGAGTACCCGTGACGCCGTCGCGAGCGACACGTTCGCGGTGCGGGCGACATCGGACAGCGTCACGTGCGGCCGGGCCTTCATGGTGATCCTCCTGTTGTCGCATCAAACGCGTCAAACACAGTGTCACGTCAAACACAGTGTCGCTTCGGGCATAGTGTCGTTCATGATCGGTCTGTACCCGGAAATCGAACCTTACGACCACGGGATGCTGCCGGTGGGTGACGGCAACGAGATCTACTGGGAGGAATGCGGAAATCCCGCGGGCAAACCCGTGGTTTTTCTGCACGGCGGGCCGGGCGGCGGGGCCAACGCCCGGCAACGAAGGCTGTTCGACCCGCGACGGTACCGGATCATCCTGCTGGATCAGCGCGGTTGCGGCCGCAGCACACCGCATTGCGGTACCCCGGAAGCCGATCTCGCGGTCAACACGACCTGGCACCTGGTCGCCGATCTCGAACAGCTGCGCGAATTCCTCGCGATCAGGCGCTGGCAGGTGTTCGGCGGTTCCTGGGGGAGCACCCTCGCGCTCGCCTACGCCCAGAAACACCCGGAACGGACAACGGAACTCGTGCTGCGAGGGGTCGCCACCCTGCGGGTAAAGGAGTTGCAATGGCTTTTCGGTGGTGGAGCGGGCTTCCTGTTCCCCGAAGCGTGGGCGCGGTTCCTGCGCCCGGTGCCGTACGCGCGGCGCGCCGAAAACCTCATCGAGGTCTATCACGAGCTACTGCACCATCCTGATGCCGACGTGCACGGCCCGGCGGCCGTCGCGTGGAGCCGCTGGGAGGGCGAGACGGTGAAGCTGCGGCCAGCGCAGGACGTGATCGACGCCTTCACCGAGCCCGCCTTCGCGCTCGCCATCGCCCGCATCGAGAACCACTACTTCCGTCACGGCGGCTGGTTCAGCGAGGACCAGCTGCTCCGCGAAGCCGGGAAGCTCGACGGCATCCCGTGCGTAGTCATCCAGGGACGCTATGACGTAGTCACCCCGGTCGTCACGGCCTGGGAGCTTTGCCAGGCGCTGCCGGAAGCCCAGCTCGTCGTCGTCAGCGACGCCGGGCACGCGTTCGACGAGCCCGGGACGCTGCACGAGCTGGTCAGCGCGACGGACGCGTTCGCGGCAGACTGGGCACCGGGCGACTGACCTGCACGACTGACGAGATGAGGGAGCATTCATGCTTTTCGGTGACGAGCACGTTCGCCGCTACGAGGAGACCGACGGGGAGGTCGGCCACGACTGGCAGGACGGCGTGCCCGCCCTGGTCCTCACGACCACGGGCCGCAAGACCGGTGAGGAGCGCAAGTTCGCCCTCATCTACCAGATCGTCGACGGCAACGCGGTGATCGTGGCCTCCAAGGGCGGCGCGCCCAACCACCCCGGCTGGTACTTCAACCTGGAGGCCAAGCCCGAGGTGCAGGTCCAGGTCAAGGCGGACAAGTACACCGCGCACGCCCGGACGGCCGAGGGCGCCGAGCGCGCGAAGCTCTGGGAAGCGCTGGCCAAGGTCTGGCCCGACTACAACGAATACCAGAAAAAGACCGACCGTGAGATCCCCGTCGTGGTGCTCGAGCGGGTGTGATCCGCGCCGCGTTCGGCCGGTGACGGGAGCCGATCCGGGGCGGGATCGGCTACGAATGACCGTCATGGCGCTGGGACACCGAACGCGAGAACACCGAACCCGAGAACGCTGGACCGCTTTGGAGAACGAAGGCGAGCTCCTGACGGCCCGGCAGATGGTGGCGCTCGGCCGGCGTTTCGCCCGCGCCGGCCGGGGCGCCTGGTACAGCATGGCGATCGACATCATCTGGCAGTTCCTGGTGCTGTTCACCCGCTTCCGCGTCCGAGGCTCGGCCAACATCCCTCGTTCGGGTGGCGTGCTGGTGGCGTCGAACCACCTGTCCTTCGCCGACCCGACCACCCTGACCGCGTTCGTGCTGGCGGGCGGCCGGGTGCCGAGGTACCTCGCGAAGGCGAGTTTGTGGGACGTGCCGGTCATCGGCTCGATCATGCGCTCGGGCAAGCACATCCCGGTGTATCGCGGAACCGCGGCTGGTGGTGCCTATCGGGACGCCGTCGCGTCGGTCCTCGCGGGCGAATGCGTCGGCATCTTCCCCGAGGCGACGTTCTCGAACGACCCGCACGGGTGGCCGATGAAGGGCAAGACCGGCGTCGCGCGGATCGCGCTCGTGACCGGTGCGCCGGTCGTCCCGGTGGCCAACTGGGGCACCCACCACCTGCTGCCCGCCACCGCCTGGTTCCCGCGCGGTTTCCCGCGCAAGACCGTCGATCTGATCGCCGGTCCGCCGGTGGAGCTGACCGATCTCGCCGGGCCGGACCCGACCCGCGAGGTGCTGGAGGAGGCCACGGCGCGGATCATGGCGGCGATCACCGAGCTGCTGGTCCGGGCGCGAGGAGAGTCACCCGCCCGGTAGCCCGGATGGGGGTAGGTTTTCTGTTATGAGTGCACACTTTGATGTCGTGGTGCTGGGTGCCGGGGTCGGTGGCTACGTGGCGGCGATCCGAGCCTCTCAACTGGGGTTGAGCGCGGCGGTCGTGGAGGAGAAATACTGGGGCGGCGTCTGTCTCAACGTCGGCTGTATCCCGTCGAAGGCGTTGCTGCGCAACGCCGAGCTGGCGCACATCGTGACCAAGGAAGCGAAATCCTTCGGCATCTCCTCCGACAGTGAGATCCGCTTCGACTACGCCGCGGCGTACGAGCGCAGCCGCAAGGTGGCCGACGGGCGCGTCAAGGGCGTGCACTTCCTGATGAAGAAGAACAAGATCACCGAGTACGACGGGCACGGCACGTTCGTCGACGCCACCACGATCGAGGTCAACGGCGAGCGCCTCACGTTCGACCACTGCGTGATCGCGACCGGCGCGACGGCGCGGCTGCTGCCAGGGACGTCGCGCAGCGAGCGCGTGGTCACCTACGAGCAGCAGATCATGGAGTCGGAACTGCCGGAGAGCGTGGTCATCGCCGGTGCCGGCGCGATCGGTGTCGAGTTCGCGTACGTGCTGCACAACTACGGCGTCCGCGTGACGATCGTCGAGTACCTCGACCGGATGGTCCCGCTGGAGGACGCCGAGGTGTCCGCTGAGCTGGCCCGGCGCTACCGCAAACTCGGGATCGAGGTGCTGACCTCGACCAAGGTGGAGGCCATCGACGACTCGTCGGGCGGCAAGGTGCTCGTGACGGTGTCCGCGAAGGACGGCGAGCAGCGTGTACTCGAAGCGGACAAGGTGTTGCAGGCCATCGGTTTCCGGCCCAACATCGAGGGCTACGGCCTGGAGAACACCGGCGTCGAGGTCACCGAACGCGGCGCGATCGCGATCGACTCGCGCGGCCGCACGAACGTCCCGCACATCTTCGCGATCGGCGACGTGACGGCGAAACTGATGCTGGCCCACGCGTCCGAGTCGATGGGCGTGGTCGCCGCCGAGACCATCGCGGGCGCGGAGACCATGGAGCTCGACTTCGTGATGATCCCCCGCGCAACCTATTGCCAGCCCCAGATCGCGAGCTTCGGCTGGACCGAGGAGCAGGCCCGCGAAAAGGGCTACGACGTCCAGGTCGCGAAATTCCCCTTCACCGCCAACGGAAAGGCCCACGGCCTCGGCGACCCCGTCGGCTTCGTCAAGATCCTCAGTGACGCCGAGCACGGCGAGCTCCTGGGCGCGCACCTGATCGGCCCGGAGGTCACCGAGCTCCTGCCGGAGCTGACCCTGGCCCAGCAGTGGGACCTGACGGTGCACGAGATCTCCCGCAACGTCCACGCGCACCCGACCCTGGGCGAGGCCGTGAAGGAGGCCATCCACGGCCTGGCCGGCCACATGATCAACATGTAGTTGCCCCTGAAGGCCACCATGACGGCGTTTAACGCCGTCATGGTGGCCTTCAGGGACTTGTTCGCGGTGGTGACGGGGTTCAGGTCGCGGGGGTGGCTTGGTAGGTGAAGAGCTCCGTGCCGTTGGTTTCCTCGCCGTTGTCGGGCGCGGCCCACAGGGTGAGCTTCGCGTCGTCCGCCGCCATCTTGAGCGGGTTCCGGGTCATCACGTGCCCCGCGCTGGACCAGTACTGGAACGGGACCTCGTTGATGGTCGAGTGGTCGCGCAGGTCGATCAGGGCGAGTCCGCCGAGTTCGTAACCGGGGGACGTGCCACCTCCGGCGGCGGGGGTCTGGGGCAGTCCGGCGATGCCGCCGCAGAGCATTTTGCGGGCCGGGACGTACTGGCAGTCCTGGTAGTCGATGAAATTGCCCGGGTTCTTCCAGGTCTGGATCTGCCTGCCTTCCTGGGTCCATTCGTAGAAGCGCCGCGAGCCCCAGCTGTTGCCGACGAGATGGCCGGTCGTCCTGTCCGCCACGATGCCGCCGATGTGGTCTCGCACGTCGAACTGCCGGTGGACCTGCAACGTCGTGGCGTCGACGCGGTAGATGATCGCGCTGCTGTCCGGCCGGTACTGGGCGACGTCGACCCAGATGTTCCGGCCGTCGGACTCGATGCCGCCGGGATGGTAGTTGTCCCCTTCTCCCAGCGTGATGTCCTTCTGCAGATGGCCTTGGCGGTCCATGACGAACAGGTGCCCGATCCCCTTGCCCGGTGTCCGGTCGTAGCCGCCCTGCGGGGTCGGGTACTTCCGGGTCGGCTCGATGATCTCGACCGAGGACAGGAACATGCGGTCGCCCGCGAAGGCCAGGCCCTCGGTGTGGAACGTCGGGAACGTGAGCTTCAGTTTGCCGGTGAGCGACCACGCGGTGCCGCGGTCGAGCGCCGTCAAGCCCCGGGCCAGCGGACCGTCACCGCCGTCGTGCTGCCCGTCGGTCACGGCCTGTGCCGTGACCGTGCCGCTGATGACCAGCGTTATCGACGCCGCGACCGCGGCTGTGCGCCTGCTGACTTTCTTCAACACGGTTCTCCTTTTTGCGGACGCCCAGGCCGGCGGCGCGGACGTTAGCCGGGGAAGGTGAACACCGGGCGTCGCCGTGCCTGCGGGACGCCAACGCCCTCCCGGCCGGTGGGCGGGGAGGGCGTTAGCCGTGCCCCAGGGAACGGCTAGCCGACGGTGAAACTCGAGGTCAGGGCGGCCGACGCGCTGTTGCCGACGTAGACCTCGATCTTGCCCGGCTCGACGCGGAACGTCGCGGCGTTGTCGTAGAAGCCGACATCCTCGGTGGTGAGGGTGAACGAGACCGTTCGCGACTCGCCCGCCGCCAGGGTGACCCGCTCGAAACCGCGCAGCCGCCGGACGGGCTGCACGATGGTGGCCACCGGATCGCGCAGGAACAGCTGGACGACCTCGTCGCCCGCGCGTCCGCCGGTGTTGGTCACCTGGACACTGACCTGGATCTTGCCGCCACGCAACGACATCCGGGTGTCCGACAGGCGCAGGCCGTCGATGCGGAACGTCGTGTACGACAGGCCGTGGCCGAACTCGTAGAGCGGGCCGGACTCCAGGTCGAGGTACTTGGACGTGTACTTGTTGCCGGGGTCAGCCGGGCGGCCGGTGTTCTCGTGGTTGTAGTAGATCGGGATCTGGCCGACCGCGCGCGGGAAGCTCACCGGCAGTTTGCCGCCAGGGTTCACCACGGCGAACAGGACGTCCGCGATCGCGTGGCCGCCCTGCACGCCGGGTGCCCACGCCTCGAGGATGGCGGGGGCGTTTTCGTGCAGGTAAGGAATTGTCAGTGGCCTGCCGTTGATCAGGACCACCACGAACGGCTTCCCGGTCTCCTTGATCGCGGCCACCAGCTGCTGCTGGACGCCGGGGAGGTCGATGACGCTGCGCGCCGCCGCTTCGCCGCTCATGGCGGCGGTTTCGCCGACCACCACGACGGTCACGTCCGCGGCGCGGGCCGCTTGTTGCGCGGCCGCGAATCCGCCGGTGCCGGTGCCGTCGACCGTGCAGCCCGCGGTGAACGTCACCTTCGCTCCGGGCGCCGCGGCCTTGATCCCGTCGACCACGGTCACCGGCGGTGTCGTGCCCGCGCCGGTGCCCAGGCCCGACCAGGTGCCGTTGAGATCGTAGGTCGCCGTGCCCAGTGGGCCGACGACGGCGACCGAGCCGACGGATTTGGCCAGTGGCAACGTTTGTGCGTCGTTCTTGAGCAGCACCATGCACCGGCCGGCGGCCTGCCGCGACTTGTCCAGCGCCGCGGCGGACGGCATCTTCACTTCGCCGGACTCGTCGGTGTACGGCCGTTCGAAGAGCCCGAGCTTGAACTTGACCAGCAGGATCCGGCGGACGGCGTCGTCGATCTCGTCGCGGGTGATCCGGCGTTCGGCCAGCAGCCGCTGCCCGAACCGCACGTAATTGGTGCTGACCATCTCCATGTCGACACCGGCCGAGAGCCCGGCCGTCGCCGCGTCCGCGCCGTCCGCGGCGAGTCCGTGCAGGATCAGCTCCTGGATGCTGGTGTAATCGCTGACGACGAAACCCGGGAAACCGTAGCCGCCCTTGAGGATCTCGTGCAGGACGTAGCCGTTGCCGTGGGCCGGCGATCCGCTGATGGTGTTGAAGCTGGCCATCACCGTCGCCACCCCGGCTTCGACGCAAGCCTTGAACGGTGGCAGGTAGTGGTTGTGCAGCCGTTGCACCGAGACGTCGACGGTGTTGTAGTCGCGTCCGCCCTCCGCGCCGCCATAGGCCACGAAGTGCTTGGCGCAGGCGGCGAGCCGGTCCGGCGAGGAGAAGTCGTCGCCCTGGTAGCCGCGGACCTTCGACACGGCGAGTTTCGTTGCCAGATAAGGGTCTTCGCCGTATCCCTCGGCGATCCGGCCCCAGCGGGGCTCATGGGTGACGTCCATCATCGGGGCGTAGGTCCAGTGGATCCCGCTGCGCCGGGCCTCCTGCGCCGAGACCGACGCGTCGGTGCCCGCCACCGTGGGGTCGAAGCTCGAGCCCTGGGCCAGCGGGATCGGGAAGTTGGTGGTGTAGCCGTGGATCACGTCCAGGCCGAAGATCAGCGGGATGCGCAGCCGGGTCCGTTCGACGGCGAGGTGCTGCAGCGCGTTGAGTTTCGCCGCGCCCACCACCGAGAAGACGCCGCCGAGCTGGCCGGTCGCGAGTGACGTCCGCGCGGCTGTCTCGTCGCCGACCAGCTGCAGCTGGCCGAGTTTCTCAGCGAGCGTCATCTTCCTGAGCAGTGCCTCGACCCGTTCGTCCCGTTTCGGTGGGGCGGCGGGGTCCGCGGCCGCGGGTGCGGTGAGCAGACCGGTCGACGCCACGCCACCGGCGGCGAGCAGGCCGCCGAAGCCGGCGAGCAGGCTCCTCCGGTTCACCCCCTCGGTCGTCGCGTGATCGGTTGCGTGACTCTCGGGCTGTTTCATGGCGGGGACCCTTTCACGAGAGAAATTGATCAAACAGGTTGGCGGCCGAACGGCACCGAGCTCGCCCGGACGATCAGCCGCGGTTCCAGCAGGAGGCCGGACGGGACCTGGTCCCGGCCGGAAAGGCGCCCGGTCAGCCGCCGCATGAGTTCCTGGCCGATCAGGGGCAGCGGCTGGCGCAGGCTGGTCAGCGGCGGGTCGACGAGCTCGGCGGTGGGGGAGTCGTCAAAGCCGATCACGGCGAGTTCGTGCCCGATCCTGAGGCCCCGCTCGCGGGCTGCGGCGTAGCACCCCAGCGCCAGCGTGTCCGTGGCCGCCACGACGGCGGTAGGCCGGGGGACCAGGTCGAGCAGAGCGGACGCCGCCCGTGTCCCGGCGGCCACCGTGTCCTCGGCGCAGGCCAGCCCGCCCGGCTGAAGTCGTTGCCGCGCAAGGGCTTCACGCCAGCCCCTGGCGCGCTCGCGGCCAGGGGACGAGCGGTCGGGCATCCCGAGGAACGCGATCCGGCGATGCCCCTGCGACACCAGGTGGTCCACCGCGGCGCCGGTGCCCGAGGCGCCGTCCACGTCCACCCAGAGCTGCGGGCCGTCGCCGCCGTCGACCCGGCCGAAGCTGACGAACGGGGCCTTCATGCCGAGCAGTCGTTCCGGCCGTTCGTCGCCGGGGTCGATGCCGGACAGGACGAACCCGTCGACCGAGCCCGTCCGGATCAGCTCGCCGTAGGTGGCCAGCTCGTCCGCGGTGTCGCGGGGGGTGAACAGCAGCAGGAAGTAGCCGTCGGCCTGCGCGGCCTCCGCCAGTGCGTGCAGGAACTGGTCCTGCAGCGCGCTGGCGCTGTGCGGCCGCTCGGGATCGACGCGGTACCCGATCTGCCTGGCCGCCCGGGTGCGCAGGGCGCGTGCCGCCTGGCTGGGCCGGTAGCCGAGCTCGTCGATCACCTTCTGGACGTGTTCGAGCGTCGCCGGGCGGAGGCGCTCGGGTGCGTTGAGCGCGTTGGAAACCGTCTGGCGTGACACCCCGGCGACCCGGGCGACCTCGACGATGTTGGGCCCGGACTGCCCTGGGTACGACGTTGTCATGACACCTCGGTGAGCGGCTGGCCAGTGCCGTCACAGCATCGCACGGGCGGGCTCACCGCACGTCCGCCTCGAGGCCCGCCGCGAGGGTTTCGACGGTGACCCGGCCGTCGCGCACACTCACCGAAAGCGGCTCACCGGCGACACGCAGCCCGCTGACCTCGAGGTTGTCGAACGGCGCGAGCCTGGACGGACTCAGGACGAGCTTGCCCTCCGGCACGTCCGGCGCGAGCCCCAGCGCCGACTGCAGCATCGAGACGGCCGCCGCGGCGGACCACGCCTGGGGACGGCACGACGCCGGATAGGGCGAAGGCGCGTGGCCCGGGGTGCGCTGTTCGCCCGCGTACAACTCCGGCATCCGGTAGCCGAACCAGGGTGCCGCGGCGACGAGTCCGGACAGCAGCGCTGTCGCCTGTTCGTGGTGCCCGGTCTTGGCCAGCCCGGCCGCCGCGATGGCGGTGTCGTGCGCCCAGACCGTGCCGTTGTGGTAGCTGAGCGGGTTGAACCCCCGCGAGTTCGTGCCGCGCGTCCGCAGGCCCCAGCCGGAGTCCAGTTCGGCCGAGCCGAGCCGCGCGGCGACCAGGGAGCATTCGCCGGGGTCCAGCAGGCCGGTGCCCAGCAGGTGCCCGATGTTGGACGTCAGCCCGTCGACCGGGCGCTTGCGCGCGTCCAGCGCGATCGCGGGGTACGCCCCTTCGGCGTCTTCGACCCAGAACCGGGCGCGGAAGCGTTCTCGCAGGTCAGCCGCCCAGTCGCGCAGCTCCGCGCCGCCGGGGCGGGCGAACGCGTCGAGCAGGTAGGCCCCGTTGAGCGCCGCTTCGTAGGCGTATCCCTGGACCTCGCAGAGCGCGATCGGTCCTTCGGCGAGCGTGCCGTCGGCGAACTGCACCGAATCCCCGGAGTCCTTCCAGCCCTGGTTGGCCAGCCCGCCGGGAGTGGTGCGGATGTACTTCAGGAAGCCGTCGCCGTCCGGATCGGCGTCGTGCCGGAGCCAGCCGAGCGCGCGCTCGGCCGCGGGCAGCAGCCCGGCGGCCTCGGCGTCCGGCATCCCCCAGCGCCGGGCTTCGGCGAGCAGCGTGACGAACAGCGGGGTGGCGTCGATCGTGCCGTAGTACTTGGCGGGGAACGGGGAACCGCCGTCGAAGGTGCGATCGGCAGGGCGGAGCTCGTGGATGATCTTGCCGGGCGCCTCGTCGGTCACCGCGTCGTGCTTCACGCCCTGCCTGCGGGCCAATGTCCGCAGCGTGCCACCGGCGAGTTCGGTGCCCAGCGGCAGAAGCAGCCGCGCGGCCCACAGCGAGTCGCGGCCGAACAGGGTCAGGTACCAGGGCGCACCGGCGGCCAGGAACAGGTCTTCCGGCTGCTCCGGGTCACTGAGCAGCAGGCCGCGCAGGTCGTCCAGACTCCGGCCGGTCAGCCTGGCGAGGTCGGGATCGCCGCAGCGGACGACGAGCGGATCCCAGTGGCCGGGGCCGCTCGGCGCCTGAACCGTGAGCGTGGCGCCCGGTGCCGGTCGCGCCCGGACCAGCAGCTCCAGGTCCCAGCTTTCGCCACGGTCGAGCCGCACGTGCCACCGCAGTGTGCCGGTGCCCGCGTCGACGTCTTCCGCGGGCGGATCCGCCTGGAGCTCCACGGCCAGACCGTCCACTTGCGACTCCCACCGCAGGCCGCCCGCGGTTTCCGCGGCCGGTGTCTCGGCGGCGGCCCGCCCGCCCGACACGGCCGAAACCTCGGCGAGGTCGGTGCCCGCGCTGACCTCGACGGTCAACGTCGCCGCTTCCCGGCGGTAGTTGGCGATGCGGATGTGCTCGCGGCTCGCCTTCGCGTCCCGTGTCCGCTCGACGGTCAGCTCCGGGTCCGGACTTTCCTTGTCCCGCAGGATTCCCGCGAAACGCGCGAGGGTGCCGCCGACCTCCTGGCCGAGGATCGGCTCCGGTTCGAGGCCGTCGATCCGCAGCACCAGGCGGCTGAGCAGACGCCGGTCCTGTGCGTAGAACCCGTGATTGCTCGCGCCCCGCAGTTGGCCGTCCGCGCCCGACATCGCCAGCGCGGGAGCGGACACGCAGAGCACCGCGTCGTGGACGGACGACGGGTGTCGCGGTGCTGCGGACTGGTCCATGGGCTCGTCTCCTGGTGATCAACGCTGAGGTGGGATCCCGGTACTTCACTTGACGGCGGCGAGGCGAGGTGTTTCACTCCGCACCAACAAATTTGAACGATCAATTTTTCTCATGAAAGCACACCGGAGCGCCGAGCGCCACCGCCGGGAACAGCCCGGTGACATCACAAGGGAGTGATGCAATGACAAGCCAGGCAGGGCGAAAAGTGCTGGTCATGGCTGCTGTCGCAGCGGTGACGCTGACGGCGGCCTGCGGCGGTGGGGACAGCGGCTTCTCGGGCGCCACCACCCCGTCGACGGTCGGCGGCGGCGCGGCCACGGGCGTCCAGCTGTCGCTGCTTTTCGGTTCTTCCGGCGAAGCCGAGACGAAGGCGGTGAACGCGGCCGCGGCCGCCTGGGGCAAGCAGTCGGGCAACGTCGTCACCGCGACCCCGGCCAAGGACCTCTCCCAGCAGTTGACCCAGGCGATGGCCGGGGGATCCCCGCCCGATCTGTTCTATGTGGACGCGTCGAAGTTCGCCGGGCTGCAGAAGTCCGGGGTGCTGGCCTCCTACGGTGACCAGATCAAGAACAAGGACGACTTCTACCCCGTGTTGCGGCAGTCGTTCAGCGCGGGCGGCAAGCTGTACTGCGCGCCGAAGGACTTCTCGACACTGGGCCTGCAGATCAACACCGACCTCTGGACGAAGGCCGGACTGACCGCCGCCGACGTCCCGACCACTTGGGACCAGCTCGAAGCCGTGGCGAAGAAGCTGACGAGCGGTGACGTCACCGGGCTCGTCTTCAACGACACCCTCGACCGGGTCGACGCGTTCATGCGGCAGGCGGGCGGGAGCCTGCAGACGGGCGACGGGTCCGCGTTCACCGCGAACAGCCCGGAAAACGTCGCCGGGCTGCAGTACGTGCAGAAGCTGGCCAAGGAAGGCGTGCTCAAGTTCCCGAAGCAGATCGGCGTCGGCTGGGGCGGCGAGGCGCTGGGCAAGGGCAAGGCCGCGATGGCCATCGAGGGCAACTGGTTCGTCGGCGGGGTCAAGGACGACTACCCGAACCTGCGCTACCAGGTCGCGGAGCTGCCCGCCGGGCCGAAGGGCAAGGCCACCCTCTCGTTCACGAACTGCTGGGGCATCGCCGCGAAGAGCAAGAACCAGACGGCCGCGCTGAACTTCGTCGAGTACCTCACCGGCGCCGAGCAGCAGATCACCTTCGCGAAGGGCTTCGGCGCGATGCCCTCGGTGCAGTCCGCCAAGGCCACCTTCGAGTCGGACTTCCCGGCGCAGCAAGCTTTCGTCAAGGGCGCGGACTACGCCACCGGCCCGATCAGCCTGCCGGGATTCGACCAGGTGCAGAAGGACTTCGACGCCAAGCTCCTCGGCCTGTCCGACGGCAGCACCGACCCGAAGGCCATGCTCGAAGACCTGCAGAAGAACGCGCAGGCCGCGCTGGCAGCCGCGCGGTGAGCGTGTCCGCCCGCTCCGTCGTTCCCGTCGCCGCACCTCGGCGGGGACGGCGGTCCCTCGCGCGCAAAAGGGAGAACAGGGCGGGCTGGCTGTTCGTTTCCCCGGCCGTGGTCCTGCTGACGCTGTTCCTGGTCGTGCCGATCCTGCTCGCGTTCTACGTCAGCCTCACCAAGTGGGACGGTCTTTCCAGCCCCTTCAGCGGGGAAGCGAGGTTCGTCGGTCTCGACAACTACGAGAACCTGCTCGGTGTCGACGCGCTCAACCGCCTCACGTTCATGCGCTCGGTGCGGAACAATTTCTACTTCGTCCTGTTCGTCGTGCCGTTGCAGACCGCGCTGGCGCTGTTCCTGGCCGTGCTGCTCAACAACCGGCTCTTGCGGGGCAAGGGTCTCTTCCGCACGGCCTTCTACTTCCCATCGATCACGAGCAGTGTCGCGGTCAGCCTGGTGTTCATCTTCCTGTTCCAGGGCTTCGGTTCGGTGAACAAGGTGCTGTCACTGGTCGGTATCCAGGGACCCAACTGGCTCGCCGACTCGCGCGGCGTCTTCCACCAGGTGCTGGCGGCCATCGGAGTCGACGCGGCGCCGGGCTGGGCCCAGCACAAGTTCCTGAGCCTGACCTGGTGGGACTGGCTTTCCGGGCCGTCGGTGGCGATGTGCGTCATCATCGCGCTGGTGGTCTGGACGACCTCCGGCACGTTCATGCTCATGTTCCTGGCCGCACTGCAGGGAATCAGCCCGGAGATCGAGGAGGCGAGCGACCTCGACGGGGCGACGGCGTGGCAGCGCTTCCGGCTCGTCACGCTGCCGATGCTGCGCCCCACCCTGCTGCTGGTGCTGACCCTCGGCGTCATCAGCACCTGGCAGGTCTTCGACCAGATCTACCTGACCGGCAACAACCCGGCGACCAACACCCCCGCGTACCTCTCGTTCTCGCAGGGCTTCGACAACCAGGCGTTCGGGCTCGGCGCCGCCATCGCCTTCCTGATCTTCGCGCTGATCGTGGCCCTAACCGCCATCCAGCGCAAGGTCGTCGGCACCGGGGAGGACGACTGATGGCCACCTCCCGCAGCTACTCGCCGCCATGGCGACGGGGACTCGGCTACGTCGTGCTGGCCGCGTTCGCCCTGCTGTTCCTCGGCCCGTTCCTCATCCAGCTGGCCACCTCCTTCAAGACCGACGCCGACGCCGCGGGCAACGCGCTGTCCTTGGTGCCCGACCCGGTGTCCGTGCGCGCCTGGGAGCGCATCTTCGGCTTCTCCGCCGATTCCGGAGTCCCGTTCGGACGGTGGCTCGCCAACAGCACGATCGTCGCCACCTGCATCACGCTGGGCAGGGTGTTCCTGGACAGTCTCGCGGGCTACGCGCTGGCGCGGCTGAGGTTCCGTGGCCGGAAGCTGGTCTTCTGGCTCATCCTCGGGGTGCTCTCCGTGCCCAACGTGGTGCTGCTGATCCCGCGCTTCCTGGTGCTCAAGGAACTCTCGCTGTACAACACCTACACCGGCATGATCCTGCCGATCATGGTCGACGCCGCCGGCATCTTCATCATGCGGCAGTTCTTCCTGCAGGTCCCCGTGTCCGTCGAGGAGGCCGCCCGCATCGACGGCGCGGGCGTGTTCCGCACCTACTGGGCGATCGTGCTGCCGATGGTCCGCCCCGGCATCCTGACGGTCACGATCCTGGCTTTCCAGGGATCGTGGAACGAGTTCAGTTTCTTCCTGGTGGCCACGTCCGACCCGAAGTACGAGACGCTGACCACCGGCCTCGCCCGGTTCAGCAGCGGTTCGCGCGGCGCGGGCACCCAGTATCCGGTCACGCTCGGCGCGGCCCTGCTCTCGACGATCCCCATCGCGATCCTGTTCTTCCTCTTCCAGCGGCAGTTCGTGGGCGGCCGGTTGTCCGGCGGGGTGAAGGGCTAGCGCTCGCGGCTCGCACGGAGCTTGTCGAGCTCGGCGTGCAGGCTCTCCGCGTCGGGATGCTTGAGATCCATGAGGATCACCAGTGCTTTCCGAAGGTGCTGCTCGGCTTCCAGCCGATCGCCGAGCGCGAGGTAAGCGGCAGCGAGGTGTTCGAGCGTGTAGGCCTCCCAGTACCTGTCGCCGAGCTCTTGGTCGATCTCGAGCGAGCGCCGGTAGTGCTCGATCGCTCGTTCGTGGCGGCCGAGTTGCTGCTCGATCGAGCCGAGGTTGGCCAGCACGTCGGCCTCGCCCTCCTTGTGCCCCACCGCCGCGTAGTGGGCCAAGGCCTCCTCGCACAGCGGTAGCCCTTCGGCGGGCTTGCCCACCTGGGCGAGTTGCCTGCTCAGCGCCGTGAGCGCGTCGCCCTTGCTCAACCGGTTTTCGCCGTCGCGCACAAGCTCCCAGGCCCGCTGGGCGTGAACGACAGCCGCCGCGTAATTCCGCTGGACTTCCAGCACCCGGGTGCAGGCCAGATGCGCGGCGACAGCGCCGTTGCTGTTGCCTTGCTCGCGGAACATCCCGATGGCCTCGTCGAGAAGGGTGAGGGCCTCGTCGTGATCGCCCAGCCTGGCGATCGCGGGAGCGAGGTGTCTCAGTACCGTTGCCTGGGCGGCCACGTCGCCGGATTCACGGGTCGCCGCCAGTGCCGTGCGATGGACCAGCGCACGCTCCTGCCAGCGGCCGCTGCGCCGGAAGTAAGTGGTGCACGCCCAGGCCAAACGCCAGGTCTGTGCCGGGAATCCTTCCTCGGCCGCCAAACTGACCAGTTCGAGCAGCACCGTGGCTTCCGCGGCGAACCAGGCGATGCCGTCCGCGTAGGTGACGATTTCGGGATCGTCCGGCACGCTGGGGAATGGAGCTGTCTGGAAGACCCCGTCGCGGCACGGCTGGATGGCCTTGTCGGCGTGCAAAGCCTTCTCAAGGTAGTACTTGAGGATTTTCTCGATCGCTTCGGCGCGTTCGGCGGCGAACGGCTGCTGCCGCGCCTGTTCCGTGGCGTACGCCCGCAGCAGGTCGTGGAACCGGAACCGGCCAGTCCGGTGTTCGTCGATGAGGTTCGCCCGGACCAGTTCGCCGAGGAGCGTCCTGGCACGCGCGGTCCTTCCGACCAGTGAACCGCACGCGTGGAGATCCACATCCGGGCCGGGATGCGCGCCGAGGAGCCGGAAGAGCCTGGCCGCGTCGGGCGACAACTCGTTGTAGGACCAGGAGAACACCGTACGCAGACTGAGATCCGTGTCTCCGAGGTCGAGACTGTCGAGTCTGCCCCGCTCGTCACGCAGTTCCCGGACCAGCTCCCGGATCGGCGACTCCGCCTGCCTGTCCGCGCGGGCGGCGACGATGCTCAGCGCCAACGGGAGCCGGACGCACAGCTCGGCGAGTTCGGCCGCGGCCACGGGGTCGGCTGCCAGCCGGGCTCGGCCGACGCGCTCGGACAGCAGTGCCAGGGAGTCTTTTCCGGTGAGCACGTCGAGAACCACGCGGTACGCGCCTTCATGCACAGTCAAGCTGTCGAGCCGTCTTCTGCTGGTGATGAGCACGGTGCAGGACGGACTGGCTGGCAGGAGTGGCCGCACGTGCTCCGCGGAGCGCGCGTTGTCCAGCACGATCAGCATCCGCCGGTCGGCCAGCAGGCTGCGGTAGAGCGCGGACTTCGCCTCGACCTCGCTGGGGATGGCGTCCGCGCCGACACCGAGTGCCTGGAGAAAGCCGTGCAGCGCCTGGTCTGCCTCCATCGGCTCGCGTGGATCGAAGCCGCGCAGATTGACGTACAGCTGGCCGTCGTGGAAGTCGTCCTTGACCAGGTGCGCCCAGTGCAGGGCCAGCGTTGTCTTGCCAATGCCCGCTGTGCCGTCAATCGCGGTGATCACCACGGTGCCGTTGTTCTTCGTCGTTTGGCTGAGCAGCCCGGTGAGCTGGGCCAGTTCGCGTTCACGGCCGACGAACTGGCGGGTGCCCGTCGGCAGCTGGTGCGGGGCGCCCGGCTGCCTTTCGCGGGGCAGCGCGGACAGCTGCTCTTCGGAGTCCGGCAGGCAGATCCAGGCAACGGTGTCGGTCTCCTTGACGTTCACCCGAACCCGGGTGTACCTCGCTCGATCGGCGGCCGGGCTCTGCCAGACCACCTCGTCGTAGAACCAAGGGGAGGTGATCACCGCGAGCGTTCCGGAAGAACCAGCCAGCGCCTCCTTGAGCGCCGCGGAGTCCAACAGCCGGAACGCGAGGTTGACCGAGCTGCCGACCACTCCGTTTTCGTCATAGGTGACTTCGCCCGCGTGCAGGGCGATTCGCAGGCGAATCTGTTCCTCGGCGGCAGCCGTGCCGTTGTGGGCGCGGAGTTCCGAGGCCAGCTGCCGGGGCAATTCGTCGACGAAATGGGCCTTGGGGATTTCAGGCGGCGCCAGCGCCAGCACGCCGTCGCCCCGATCCTCGTGACGGCAGTCCTCCCACGGGATGCCGGATCGCTCGCAGGCTAGCCGGAGCAGGCGGTAGAGATCCCGGCGGATCGAGACCTGGTTCAGGCTGGTCCGTCGCGGGTCGGTGAATCCTGCCACGTCCACGATGAGGATCGTTCTGTGCACTGCGGTCATCAGGTAGTGAGCTTGCTCAGGGCCTGCGGGGTTGGCAAGGGAACGCCTGCTCCGGCCTCCCCCCCCCCCGCCGGAGTGGCTCGCCATTGCAGGAGCACGGGATTTTGCGCGTGCACGAGAACGTGCATCCTTTGGAGGGCTGGGTTAACTCTTTCGTGTAGGGGTCAGTGGTCGGCATGAAAGTAGTTTGCCTTTAGAATCTCCGCTCTAATGGTGGGCTTTTGCACCAACAGGTGACCGTTTGTGAGAGGGAGTTGTACGCAAGGTGACTTCATCTGTGCCGGCGCCCGCCGGTAACCACGTCGGTCTGCCGAACATCGCGCGCATCCGCGACTACTGGCTGGGCGGCTCGAATCACACAGAAGCCGACAGTGGGTTGGCCGACCAGATCGCGCTCTGTGCGCCGCATCTGCCCTACCTGGTGCGAGTCCAGCGGGCTCTCATCCGGCGGCTCGTCGGCTTCGCGGTCGAACGGGGGGTGCGGCAGTTCCTCGATCTCGGTTCCGGCGTGCCGATGGGTGGCACCGCTCACGAGGTCGCGCGCGAGCTGGATCCTGCCTGCCGCGTCGTCTACGTGGACGCGGACCCCGGCATCGTGAGCGAAGGCCGGGCTCTGCTCGGCACCGCGAGCGACGTGGCCATCATCCAAGCCGACATCCGTGACCCGGCACAGGTCTTCGACGCACCGGAACTGTCCGGCCTGCTCGACCTCGGACAGCCGATCGCCGTGCTGGTGATCGAGACGCTGCTCCACATCCCGGATTCCGACAGTCCCGCCGCGATGGTCGCGGCTTATGTCGACCGAGTCGCCACGGGCAGCTATTTGGCGATCTCCCATTTCGGTCACAGTGAGGAGCTTTCGAACGGGCTCGGTGTGTTTGAGCAGATGTTCGGCTCGCCGCCGCCGGTGACACTGCGGGACTCGCACGAGCTCGAACGGTTCTTCGCGGGGATGGAGAAAGTGGTCCCCGGGACTGTCCCGGTGCCGTTGTGGCGTCCCGCCGATGACGACGAAGTGGCTCGTAACCCCGAGCGCGCCCAGGTCTACGTCGGGGTCGCGCGCAAAGTCTGATCAGGCGACCAAGGGAAGGGCTGCCAGGATCAGGTCGGCGACCGTGATCCAAGGCATTGCTCGCTTGAGCATTTCGGCCGGGCGGAGAACCCGCCGTTTCCGGCCGAGCACTGTTCCGAAGAAAATCAGGTGTGCCGCGCTGCCCACCAGTGTCCACAATAGACCATACTTGGCCAGCAAGCCCCCAGCCAGCAGGCAGATGCCTGCTGTGCTGAGAGCGCGCGCGAGGATTGCTGCCCCGGCGTTCCCATAGCGCACCGCGGGCGTCTTCATGCCGCTCGCCTCGTCCGCCTGCCGGTCGCTTGTCGACCACCAAACCGTGCGAGCGATGGCCAGGACGCCGAGCCCGGTGAACACGAGCCACAGCGAGCCCTCGAAGTTCGCCCGGACGGCTACCGCGGAGAGTAGGCAGGGCAGCGTAGTCACGGACAGGCCGAACACCACTGGCCCGGCGAGGCCGCGCCGTTTCAGCCGTACGGGCTCCAGGTTGTACAGAAGGTGCCCTGCCACGGTCAGCAGTGCGAGCACAAGGACGGTGATCTCGTTGCGCCACCACGAGATCAGGGCGGCGAGGACGACCGCGGCGGCCATTTCCGCCACGATCCAGCGCAACGCCCTGGTGCGGCCGAAGGCTTTCGCGGAGTCGGCGAGGTACGCCTTTTCCTGGTGCTGCGAGTCACCACGGATGTCGGCAGTCACGTTGAGGGCAAGGCCGGACAGGATGAGCAGCAGGTTCACCACGATCGCGAGCACGACCGGTGCGGCCGTCAGTTCGTGCGCGCTCGACACCGCGTAGCACGCGCCCCAGCTCGCCTGGCACAAGTAGTTGAGTGGCAACGGGAATTCGAGCCTGTGCAGCACGATCGCACTGTGCGGCCAGGAGTTCGCGGTCAGTCGTGGCACTTGAGGACTTCCATCCTCAGTCGTGGTGACGGCGCCATGGCGTGGCCGCGCAGCTGGGGTACGGCGGCGCGAGGGTTGACGCAGCGCCATTCCTGGCGGCGCAGGGCCGCGGCCGTGATCATCCGGACCTCCAGCTGGGCGAGCTGGCTTCCCGGGCAGAACCGGCTGCCGCCGCCGAACGGGAAGTACTGGTGTGGGGGGAACTTGACGTCCAGGAAGCGCTCGGGGTGGAAGCGCCGCGGCTGGGGGAAGTGATCCGGCCGCCGGTGTGCCAGGTAGATGCTGGGCGTGAGGACGGTGCCCGCGGCCAAGGGCCTGCCGCCCAGGAAGCCGTCTTCGGGCATCGTCCTGTTCTCGGCGACCGTCACCGGCGGGACGAGCCGGAGCACCTCCTGGAGAACCGCTTGGAGCAACGGGACTCGTGTCGGGTCGGAGCCGTCGCCCGCGGTGGACAGTTCGTCCAGGACGTCGCGGCGCAGGGGACCGTCCCGGTTCAGCTGGTACAACGTCCACGCGGCCGCCGACGCGGTCGTTTCGTGTCCGGCGAACAGCAGGGAGACGATCTGGTCGCGCAGCTCGGCGTCGTCGATCCGCTCTGCCAGCAGCATTGACGCGAGCGTGCGCGGTCTCGTGGCCGTGTTGTCCTTCGCGGCCCGCACCAGCGCCCGGTCGAGGTCGTCGCCGGAGCGTGGCAGGCCGCCGCGCAGGTAGTGGTGGACTAGGGTGCGCCGGCGTGAGCCGAGGGCGTTGTCCATCCAGCCGCTGAAGCGGTCGAGCAGTTCGGTGCCGGTGGGGCCCAGGATGATCCGGCCGACGATCCGCAGGGTCAGCCGCCGGGTCCAGTCCGGCAGCGCGAGTTCGCTGCCGGGGGTGAGTTCGTCGAGGGCCTCGCCGATCGTGGTGGCGACGATCTCTTGGTAGTCCAGCAGGCCGCGGCCGCGCAGCGCCGTTCCGAGGAGGCGACGGTACGTCTGGTGCCGGTTCCCCTCCGCCCACAGCAGGCTGCTGCTGCCGAACAGCGGCGCGAGGCTCCGGCTACCGGGATGTCCCAGCCGCCGGTCGGCGCGGAAGACGTCCCGCACGAGCTCGGGGTCCCACACCAGCAGCCGCCGGGCCGGGCGGGCCCGCAGTTCCAGGACGCTGCCCACGGCGTTGGCGTGCGCGTCGAGAAAGGGCAACGTGCGCACCGCCATGTGCAGCTCGGTGAGGCTCATGAGGCGCTCGACCAGACCGGTTCGCCGACGTCCCGGTCCGTCCGCGACAGCTGCAGCGCGGCCAGGATTTCGGCTTGCACTATGCGGGTCGGGGTGTAGAGGTCCTTGTCGTGCCAGAGCGGCGGGTGGTTCTTGTCGGCCGACGAATCCAGCAGGTACCGGACGCCCCGCGTGATCGCCGCGGCCGTGGTGGGACTCGTGTCGCGGACCAGCAGGACCCGCAGGGCGTACGCGGTCTCCTCCTGGGTGCCCCAGGAACCGTCCGGGTACTGGTTGCACAGAACCCAGTGCGCGGCAAGGGAAATAGCTTTCGTGCTCGCCGCGCCGCCGTGCTCGGCCAGCGCCACCGCGCAGCATCGGGTCGCGTAGTGGGGGGAGGCGTGCCATTTGTCCGACCAGCTGCCGTCGGGATTCTGGCGTTCGCACAGCCAGTACGCGAGTGTGGCCGTTTCGGCCCCGGACCGGCCCAGCGCCTGCAGCACATGAGCGTTCGCGCTGCACGAAGGCGTGCGCTCGTCGGGGAAGCAGCTGAAATGCGTACCAGAATGGTAGGGCCGCAGGCTGTCCGGGGGCTGAGGGTGACCCAGCAGTGCGAGTGCGTAGAGGACTGTCGCGGTGTCGTCGACGTCGGGCGGCAGCCCCGGGCCGCCCGACGCGCCGGAATCGCTGAGCGCGCTTCGCAGGCTGTGGACGAGTTCGGGCGTGGCGGAGGTCGTGAGCCCGGCTTCCGCGAGGGTGGCCAGCACCCATGACCGTTCGAACAGGCCGAGCGGCGCGGCCACCGGGACGCCGCCGTCCAGCGCGCGGGTGGCGTTCAGATAACGCACGGCCGGATCCCGCCCGGTGCGGATCGCGTGGTCGCCCAGCCACGCCGCGGTTGCCGCCGGTGAGCAGCCCACGCCGTCGTGCCCGCCGACAGCGGAGAACCCGTTGCGGGCGTCCGGGCCGAGGATCTCCAAGGAGTGCAACAGTTTGGGTGGCATCGGCCGCCCGTTCGCCGCCTCCTCGCGAAGCCTGCCCAGCAGCGCGGTGTCGGTGCTTTCGGGGCTGAGCAGGCGGTGGCCGCCGCGTCGGGCGAGGTGGGCGTTGATGTCGGCGATGAGGGCGGGAACGATGATCTCGATGGCCACGGTGTCGGGGAGGGTGGGCTGCTCAGGACCGTTGAGCCACCGGAAAAGCGCGCCGAGCCCGCGAACGGCGGCCGTGTTTCCTTCGGTGAGCAAGGCTTCCGTGGCGCTCAGCGTCGGGACCAGCGCGTAGTTGCCGGGGCCGCCCCAGCCGCCGTCCAGGCGTTGCCGATCCAGCAGGAACCGCACGCGTTCCCGGTGCCCTGGAAGGGAAGGCGCGAGGGAGACCAGCCGGCCCGTCTCGTAGATCGAGGACGAGAACCGTCCGGCCGGATCGGCTTCCATCTCGTGCAGGAGCCCGGCGGCCGCTTGCGCCGCGTCGTCCAGCCACGAACTGAGCGCACGCATGTGCCCCCTCGCCAAGGCCTGCTGCTTTCGAGTCTGCTGAGTAACCAAACCCATACCCAAAGTAGCATCCCGAGGGGCCCATGAAAGAAAAATGGCCCGTTCGGAGCAGGGCTTCCCGGCCTGTGACAGAACGTGTTCGCGCCTCAGCCGGGGACGTCGAAGACCAGTTCCGGGCGCTCCCAAGTGATCTTAGGCGGGCTGGGCGGCACGACGCCGACCTGCCGGGCGCCCATCCGCTGGTAGAAGCCGGTCGCCGGTGGGTGGGACACCACGCGCACGGCCGTGATGCCCCGCTCACGCGCCTGGCCGAAGAGGTGTTCGAGCAGCCAGGCGCCGATCCCCGAACCCTGCGCGGAGTCCGCCACGAACAGGATATCCAGCTCGGCGGGCTCCTCGATCAGGCCGTAGAACCCGATGACCTGGCGCTGAGCCTCGGCGAGGTACACCGGGTTCGCCTCGACGTACTCCTCGGTGACGCGGTAGCCCTCGAGGATCGACGCGTACTCGCCCCCGTACGCCGACGAGCTGTGCATGAGGGCCGTGAGGTCTTCGGCGTGCCGGGCGGCGGCGCGGATGATGCGATGGGAGGTCACGGTGGCAGCCTAGGACGCGGCACCGACAAAAACGCGGCCCTAGGATGTCCGGCGTGAATGTTCCGCTGGGCCACGAGGTTGGCCCGTACCGCTGCCCGTGTTGTGGCTACCGCACGCTCGACGAGCGTGGCGGCTTCCAGATCTGCCCGGTGTGTTTCTGGGAGGACGACGGCCAGGACGACCACGACGCAGGCGAGGTGCGCGGCGGCCCCAACGGCCCCCTGACCCTCACCGAGGCCCGCCGCAACTTCGCGCGTTTCGGGGCTTCTGAGGAGCGGTGGCGGGTGAAGGTCCGGGAGCCGCGCGACTCGGAGCATCCCCTCGCCTAACGCGTTTCGAGTGTCATGAAAGGGTCTTTCAGGGCAAAAAGTGTCAGGAAAGACCCTTTCATGACACTTCACTCAGGGTGACGTGCAAGCACGTTGCGTGTGCGTCGCCGGACCCGTTTTCGCGTGGCCCTTGACCTCAAGTTATGTAGAGGTACCACGATCGTCCTCGTTGCGGTAATACCGGACACAACGGAGGCGGCACAGATGAAAGCGGTGGTCTTCACCGAATCAGGGGGCCCGGAGGTGTTGCGGGTCATGGATCTCGAGGACCCGCACGCGGGGCCGGGAGAGGTCCGGGTGCGGGTCAGGGCGGCGGGCGTGCAGCCCTTCGACGCCGCCGTGCGGGCGGGGTGGGAGCCGCCGGGGGTCGCCCTGCGGTGGCCGCGGGTGCCCGGGAACGAGTTCGCCGGAGTCGTGGACGAGGTGGGCGCTGGGGGTGCCGATCTCGCCGACCGTGCCGACCGTGTCGATCTTGCCGTGGGCACGGAGGTTCTCGGGTTCACCGTGGTCAACGCCTACGCCGAGTATGTGGTCGTCCCGGCGGGCGACGTCACGCCGAAGCCGCCGGACATGCCGTGGGAGGTTGCGGGCGGTTTCACCGCCGGGACGCAGACCGCGCATCTCGCGCTGGACAACCTCCGGGTGGGCGAGGGCGACACGCTGCTGATCCACGCCGCCGCGGGTTCCGTGGGCACGGCGGCCGTCCAGCTGGCTGTCCACAAGGGAGCGACGGTGCTGGGCACGGCCAGTGAGGCCAACCAGGAGTACGTCGCGTCACTCGGCGCGACTGCGCTGGTGTACGGCGACGGCCTGCGCGGCCGGATCCAGGCGGCGGCGCCGCAGGGGATCGACGCGGTGCTCGACGGCGCGGGCGGGGTGGCACTCGATCTCTCGCTCGAACTCGTCGAGGACCGGGACCGCATCCTCACGCTGGTCGAGCACGGCAAGGCGCCGGGCCTGGGGATCCGGACCACCACCGGGACGCGCTCCGGTGCCAGGCTCGCCGAGCTGGCCGCGCTGTATGCCAAGGGGGACTTGAGGTTCCACGTGCGGCACGCCTATCCGTACCTCGAAGCGGCCGCGGCCCACCGCGAGATCGAGACGGGCCACGGCCGGGGGAAGATCGTGCTCACGTTCCCCTGATCTTGCGGATGGCCCCGCGGACCACCAGCGGGGTAACGATGGCGGCGAACAGCACCAATGCCGCCCAGCCGCCGAAACCGCCGATCCCGCCGCCGTCATAGGCGGCGGGATCGGCTTCGCGCCAGTCTTTCGAGCCGCCGTTGGCCAGGTCCTCGTCCGGCTTGGCCTGCACCGTGGCCGTGCCCGCGCTCGACGACGGGCCCGTGGTGGGCGCCGCGCTGGTCTTCGCGGCGTCCCCGCCCTTGCCGCCATTGGTGAGCGCCGCGACCCCGCCGAGCTTTTCGAACGGGTCGGCCGGGCTGGCCGCGCCCGCGCCGAGACTGCCGTGGAACGTCGGGTTCGCGCAGTTGTCCGGGGTCAGCTGTTTGGCCGGTTTCCCGGTCAGCCGGGAGTTGGCGTTCATGATCTCCTGCGAGAGGTTGACCGGCAGCGGCGAGTAGCCGATCCGTGCCATGTTGAGCTGGCCGTCGCAGGCGATGTGCTCCAGGAACGCGATCATCGTGTCGGCCTTCGCCGGGTCGTCGTAGCCGCCGCGGCAGGTGTCGCGGCCGTTGGTGCACGGCATCATGACGTACGAGTACGCCGAGATCGGGTACGTCTTCTTGTCCGCGTTCGCGTACACCCCGTCGAGCTTCTGGCTGAGGTCCGGCCGCAGCTCCGCGCGGGTGAGCGCGGCCGCGATGTTCTCCGCGAACGGCTGGGTGTACTGCCCGCCCGCGTTCTCCACCCACGCCGTCGGCGCGTGGTACCGCAGCGCGTAGCTGAACTCGTCGTAGCCGATCGAGAACGGCACGTTGTTCTGCGCCACCGCGGTCGCGATCTGCTCGGAGTCGGCGAACAGCCGGTAGAAATCGGCGTCCGCGCCCTTGGTGGGCAGCTGGATCGGGCGGACCCCGTCGGGCAGGTTGCCCATCCCGTTGGCGACGTTACGCGAAACGAAAGCCTGGTAGGGCCCCGGCGCCGACTTCGCGATGAAGTCGTAGAACAACGCCGTGGTGCCCGACTGGCCGGTCCGGCCGAGCAACGTGATCGGCTGGTCGGGCAGTGCCTTGCCGCCGTTGGTCCGGCTGATCGCCGGGTCGCTCCAGCGGGTGATGTCGCGGGTGAAGATCCGCGCGATGGTCTCGCGGCTCAGGTGCAGGTAGTCGACCTGGTTCCCGGCGGCGTCCTTGACGTTGTACATCACCGCGACCGCGCCGGCGACGTCCGGGACGTACTGGTAGCCGCGCTGCTGCGCGGACTCCCCGCCACCACCGGCGGCGAGCAGGGAGGACACCTCGGCCTCGGTCCCGCCGAAGTCGACCGTCCGGTCACCGAACTGGTTGACCCCGGTGGGGGACCCCCGCGTCGCGTAGTTGACCGAGATCCCGCGTGAGTTCGCGCCGTTCTGCCAGTCGTTCATCGCCGGGCCCACGTAGGTGGACCCCGAACCGGTGATGCGGGTGAGCGCCAGCGCGTCCGGCGCGGTCCCCAGCAGGAACGCGGCCACGAGCGCGAACACCGTGCCGAAGGTGGCGGCCCTGGCCCTCATCCGAATCGCCCGTTCACATAGTCGTGGGTTCGCTCGTCCGAAGGCGCGTTGAAGATCGTGTCGGTCGGACCGTGTTCGATCACCCGGCCGGGTTCGTTCTCCGCGGCCAGGAAGAACGCGCAGTGATCGGAAACCCGCTGAGCCTGCTGCATGTTGTGGGTGACGATGACCACGGTCACCTCGTGCCCGATCTCGGCGATGGTCTGCTCGATGCGCCGGGTCGACGTCGGGTCGAGCGCCGAGCACGGTTCGTCCATCAGCAGCACGTTCGGCTGCACGGCCAGTGACCGCGCGATGCACAGCCGCTGCTGCTGCCCGCCCGACAGCGCGCCGCCCGGCGAGCTCAGCCTGTCCCTGACCTCGCGCCAGAGCCCCGCGCGTTCGAGGCTCTGCTCGACCAGCGCGTTCTTGTCGTCGCATTTGACCCCGGCGAGCTTCAGCCCGGCGAGCACGTTGTCGCGGATGGACATCGCGGGGAACGGGTTCGGCTTCTGGAACACCATGCCGATCCGCAGCCGGACCTGCTGCGCCCGTGTCCCGTCCGCGTAGATGTCCTTGCCGTCCAACAGGACTTCGCCGGACAGGCTCGCCGATCCCACCAGCTCGTGCATCCGGTTGAGGATCCGCAGGAAGGTCGACTTGCCGCAGCCGGACGGGCCGATCAGCGCGGTCACCTCCTTGGCCGGCATGTGCAGCGAGACGCCTTCGAGCACCAGGCGGTCGCCGAACCACGCGGCGACCTCGCGCGACTCCAGCTCCGCCGCGCCGGGCGGCGGGCCGCCGGTCAGGGTCACCGCACGGGTGCTGGCGTCGCGGCCTTCGGCGTACTCGGCGTCGAGGTAGCCGATCGAATAAGGGTTGTCCTCACTGTCCACTGCGGACAGTTCCGAGGTGGTGTCGGTCACCGGTTCTCCTGTGCGTTCCGTGCGCGGTTCGGCTTGGTGGCGCGGGACTTCCGCTTCGACCGGTCCCGCCCGACGATCCGGGCGATGGCGAAGAGGCTGAAGATGAGCAGGATCAGGACGAGAGCGCCGACGTAGCCACGCTGCTGGACGTTCTCCAGTGGTTCCTTGACGTAGCGGTAGACGAACAGCGGGATGCTCTCCTGCGGATCGGAGAACGGGTCGGCGTTCATCCCGAGCGCGCCGAACGAGGTGAACAGCAGCGGCGCCGTCTCGCCCGCCACCCTGGCGATGCCGAGGATCACCGCGGTGGTGACGCCGGTGCGTGCCGTCGGCAGGACCACCGACCAGACCGTGCGGGCGCGGCTCGCGCCGAGCGCCAGCGACGCCTCGCGCAGCCCGTCCGGGACCAGCCGCAGGACGACGTCGACGGTGCGGGTGACGGTCGGGAGCATCACCATGGTCAGGGCGAGGGTGGCCATGAAACCGTTGTAGCTGAACAAACCGACCCCGGATTGGATACCGGGGATGATCAGCGCCGCGTAGATGAACAGCCCGGCCACGATCGAGGGCAGGCCGCTCATCGCGTCGACCATCACGCGCACGGGGCGGCGGAACCTCGAGCGCGTCTCGTTGAGGAAGACCGCCGTGAGCAGGCCGAGCGGGACGACGAACACGAGCGTCAGCGCGGTCTGTTCCAGCGTGCCGACGATCGCGTGCAGGCCGCCGGTGTCCGTCGCCGGGGCGCTGGGGGCGACCGAGGACATGTCGTGGGTGAAGAAGGCCCAGCGCAGGTAGGGCGCGCCCTTGACGACGATGTAGCCGAGCAGGAAGAGCAGTGGTACCAGCAGGCCCAGCGCGCCGGTGACTACGACGGTCGACACCAGCCTGTCGGTCGCCGCGAGCTTCCCGAGCCGGTCGCGGGTGACGAGGTAGTGCATCGCCAGGTACAGCGCGTACGCGACGACGAGGTCGGCGAGCCGGCCGGGCGAGGTCAGCAGCAGGTGCAGGACGAACCAGGTCAGCAAGGTGGCCGAGACGGCGCAGCCCAGCGACACCAGGCGATCCTCCCGCGTCGTCGCGGCGGGACGGCGTTTGACCAGCGGCCGGGGCTTGGGCTTGGCCTGCGGGGGAGTCACGGTCGTGGTCATCAGGCGTCCACCCCCGCGCCGGAGCGGCTCTTCGAGATGACCACCGACGCGGTGAAGTTCGTCGCGAGGGTGAACACGAACAGGACCAGCCCGGCCGCCATCAACCCGCTCAGCGCCAGCCCCGACGCGCCGGAGTTGTTCGCGATGTAGCCGGAGATCGTGGCGCCGCCGAACTGCAGCACGTGCGTGGCGATCTGCGGGATCTGGGGCAGCAGCAGGGAAACCGCGATCGTCTCGCCCAGCGCGCGGCCCAGCCCCAGCATCGAGCCGCCGATGATCCCGCCGCGCCCGAACGGCAGCATCACGGTCCGGACCATGCCCCACCGGGTGCTGCCGAGCGCGAGGGCGGCCTCCTTCTCGCCGGGCGGGGTCTGGGTGAAGACCTCGCGGATCACCGAGGTGGTGATCGGCAGGACCATCAGCGAGACGACCAGCCCGGCGATGAACATCGAGTTGATGAACAGCGCGTTTTCCTTCTGCGCGAACGGCGGGAACCAGCCGAGGTTGTCGGTCAGCCAAGCCGAAACCGGCGCGACCCGCGGGCCAAGGAAACTGAATCCCCACAGGCCGTAGAGCAGGCTGGGGATCGCGGCGAGCAGGTCGACCAGGCCGGTGAGGAAGCCGCGCAGCTTGCCGCTGGAGTACTCGGTGATGTACAGCGCGGCGAGGATGCTGAGCGGGACGGCGACGCAGACCGCGATCAGCGCGACCACGACCGTGCCGTAGAGCAGCCCGACGACGCCGAGTTTCCCGTTCGCGGCGTCGAAGTCGATCGTGGTGAAGAAGCCGAACCCGCTGGCGTCGAGGGCCGGGCCCGAGCGGTAGACCAGGAAGAACCCGATGACCACCAGGATGGCGAGCATCGACAGGCCCGCACCGGTGGTCACCCGGCGGAAGACCCGGTCGGCCCGTGAGAGGACCTCGCCGACCGCCCGTTTGACCGGGGAGCCCGGCGGGGACGGATCGGGCCGGGGGAGCGCGACGGTCACGAGCGGCCTTTCTCTGGGAAACGCGGGGACGAGGGCAGCATTCAGCGCTCCCCATCACCGGGAGTATGTGTTCCCGTTTCGGGTGAAAGGTGTACTTCCGGGGAACACCCGACGTGACGTTCGTGAATCACGTTCAGGTCGTCTTCGCGGACATTGACCGCGGCCGTCTGTCTCGGGGAGCTTGGGCGGAGGCGGCGCCGGGAATGGCGTGCGCCCGATCGCCGTGTGGTGAAAGGTCTGGGGAGTTCCTGTGTTTTTCGTTCCGCTGAGACGGCTCGCCGTCGTGCTCGCTTGCGCTCTGCTGGCGGTGCTGGGTGTGGCCGGTGTGCCCGCGGCGACCGCCCAGGAGAATCCACCGGCCCCGCCGCCGTACACCCTCACTACGATCCCGGCCGATCTCACGAGCGTCCAGAACGGCGACCCGCTGCGGGTCACCATCGCGGGGCTGCCCGCGGGGGCGACGGCGACCATGCGGTTGTGTCCGAAGAACCTGCGTGACTCGCTGCTCCAGCTCAACGGCGTCTCGCCGACGGGTGAATTGCTGTGGGGCCCCGACCACTCGCTGCTGTCCCGGGTGAGGCAGTACTGCGCGGAGGAGTTCAGCGACGAGCTGACCGGACAGCGTTCGATCGCGCAGCTCGCCAACCGGCAGCGCAGTGCCACCTCCGGCAACATCGTCTTCGACCTCACCGTGCCGAAGGGGTCCAGCCGACCGGCCTACGTCAGCTACGACCCGAGCTACACGAGCTTCGACAAGGACGACGTCTACTTCCCGTGGGCGGACAACCCGGTGGTCTCGCCCGGCCCGCCCCAGCTGCGATCGCGGCTCTACAGCTACTCCTGCGACGAGAACAATCCCTGCTCCCTCGCGCTGGAGATCACCAGTGCGGACGGCACGGGCTCGTTCGTCACCTGGGCCGACAACTCGCGTACCTTCACCCCGGTCGCGCCGGGACTGGCCGTCAAGGGCTGCGCCGGACTCGGCCCGTCCACCCTCACCGCGAGCATGCCGGAGCGGTTCGGCCGGACCACGGTCGACTGGAACCAGCTGCTCTGCGCGCCCACCGGGGCCACACAACCGGCCAACATCGTGAGCGAGACCGAGGATTCCGCGCTGAAGTCCTTTGACACCGGCGCTTCCGACGTCGCGATCACCGGGTCCGGCAGCGCCCTCGCGACGCAGACCGTCCGGGACCGGCAGTACGTGCCGGTGGGGCTGAACGCGACGGTGCTGGCCGCGACCGGGTGGTCGCCCACCGACCGCAACGACTCGGGCACGCCGTTGATCTCGCAGGTGAAGGACTCCTTCGCCATGACGTTCGACGAACTCGCGAAGATGCTTTCCCACGGCGGTGTCAACCCGGACGCGGACGGCCGCGCCGGGATCTTCCACGACGGTTCGCCGTTCGTCACGCGCAACGCCACGCTGGGCAAGATCGTCAGTGTCAACGGCAACGAAGGCCTCAACGCCGTCGTGCGGGCGGGCGGTTCGGATTCCAACAACGGCTTCTACGGCGTGACCGGGGAAGCGGGCAAGGGGTCGGTCCCGCTGACGCTCGGTGCCTCACTGGTGAAATCGGCACCCGGTTCGTGGGTGTTCCCGGATCTGAAGGCCGTTTATGGGGATCTGGCCGGGAAGTCGCCGGGGGTGATCACCGAACTCGGGAATCTCGACCCGACCGGGAACTCGCAGCACAACACCGACGCCAAGGTCGGCCAGCTGGCCGTGCGCAAGCTCGTCGACTCGGTGATGGTCGGCACGGGCGCCCTCTGCGAGAGCGGCTGCCTGAACTGGGTCGTCACCGACCTCGCGACCGCCAGGGCCTACGGCTGGACGCCGGTTTCGCTGCCCAACGCCGCGGGCAAGTTCGTCGCGCCGACCGAGTCGAGCCTGCAGGCCGCGTCGGCGAGTATGAAGGAGGGCCCGGACGGGACGCTGCTGCCGGGTACGGCCACCGATCCGAACGCGTACTCGATGACCTTCGCCGAGTACCTCGTCGCGCCGGTCAACCCGCTGATCGACGCCACCTGTAAACCGTTGCAGGGCAAGCAGGATCAGCTGAAGACGTTCCTGGCGATGACGCGTGCGGGTGGGCAGGGCAAGCTCGCTCCGGGGCTGGCACCCCTGACGCCGACGCTCCTCGAAGAGGCGCTCGCCCGCGTGGCCAAGATCGGCACCGGCACTGCCGAAAAGGCTTGCCGGCAGAAGGAAGAGGCCCAGAACCCGACGCCACCCGGCGCGACGGGTGGCGCCGGAACCGGGGCACCCGGGCTGGCCGCCCCGGCGACGCCGGTGACGCCGGTGACGAACAACGTCCCCGCCGCCACCTCCGGTGTGCCCGAGAAGACGGCCGCGCCTTCCCCGGCGAGTGTGCTCGCCGCCAAGAACCTGGCCGATTCCGTGCGGATCCCGTCGTTCCCCGGCGCCGGTGTGCTGGGCGCGCTGATTCCCTTGCTGGCCTTGATCATCCTGGCGACCCTGCCCTCGGCGACGGCGTACCTGACCGCGGGGCGGCCGGTGCCGCCCTGGCTCGTCAGGGCGTTGGCGGCGGTCGGCTCGCTGTTCTCTCGCGGTCGCGGGGCGTCGGCATGAGCACTCACACCGAGGGCAAGCACGCCGCCCCCGCTGCGCCCGAAGTGGTCTCCGAGTCCGAAGTGGACGAACCTCCCTTCGTCCACTTCGGACCGGGATGGCTCACGGCGACGGTGTTCGCCTGGCTGGTGACCACGGTGGTCGCGCTCGCGCTCGTGGTCTACGCGCTGGGCCCGCTGCTGCAGGCCGGTGACCAGCGCACGGCGCTCGCCGGGTTCCGCGGCGAGCTGGACAGGGCGTTCGGCGCGAGCCAGAGCCTGCTCGGCGCCGCGACCTCCGCCGGGCCCGCCGAGTTCGGCGCGCCGATCGCGGTGCTGGAGGTCCCGAAGCTGAAGCTGCGGCAGGTCGTCGTCGAGGGCGCTTCCAGTGCCGAGACGGCGTCCGGACCGGGGCACATCCCGGGCACCTCCGGCCTCGGCCAGCCCGGTAACGCCGCGATAGCCGGGCGCCTGTCCGGCTATGGCGGCCCGTTCGCCAGCCTGGACGGGCTGGCCGCCGGTGACGAGATCGTCGTCGCGACCACCCAGGGCAAGTCCGTCTACCGGGTGACCGCGCAGGTCACCCGCCCCTTCGACGAGGGTGCCGATTACGGCAAGACCCCCGAAGACCGGCTGACGCTGGTGACCTCGGCGTCCTGGTGGCCGCTGGCCTCGTCCGAGGCGACAGTGGTGACCGCGGCGCTGGAGGGCAAGCCGTTCCGGCCGACCCCGCAGAACGGCCGGGCCGACGCCCAGGACGGCCGGACCGGCGACAGTGGCGCGTGGGCCTCGCTGGTGCTGGCCTTCGGAGGATTCGTGGCCGCCGCCGCGGGCGCGACTGTCCTGTATCGCCGGTGGCGTCCGGTATCGACCTATGTGATCACCGGCCCAGTACTGCTCACCCTCGCCTCACTGGCGGCCCTCGCCCTGTGGCGACTCTTCCCCGCCTGGGCCTGAGCTCTCGATTGCCCCTGAAGGCCACCTTCACGGCGTAAAACGCCGTGAAGGTGGCCTTCAGGGGCAGTGGCACGGATTGTGGGGCCGGTCACAGTTTTGGTTGCGCGCGTGTCAGTGTCCACAGTGGACGCGACACGCGTGGGGGGCGGACTTTTTTCTCACGATCCAGTATCCGGACATCGGGAAGATACCGACTTTGGTCGCTGGACCGATGGCTGATCGCTACTTACATTTCTTCTCAATACACCTGATCAGGTGTCACCTGGTCAGGTGTACTCCATAACTCCGCGCGTCGGGGCGTGAGAAGAAACAGGGAGAAATCCATGGTGAGATTCAACCGGGTTGCGACGTACTCGGTTCCGCTCGCGGCCGGCGCTTTGCTGCTGTCGACCTGCGTTTCTGCCACTTTGCCGTCGGCGTCCGCCGCCGAAGCCGCGCGGACCGAAGCCGGTATCAGCGCGCTCCAGGGGATCAAGCAGAGCCTCTCCCCGGCCGAGCGCAAGCAGTCGAGCCAGCTGGTGGTCGAGAAGCGCCTGCGCGCCGACCGCGGGCTCGCCGCCAAGCTCCCCGAGTACAAGTCCGGCCTCGGCGTCTCGAACGCCGGGACGGTGTCGGTCGACATCGCGGCCACGCCGAACTCCTCCCTCAGCAGCGCCATCAAGGCCGCGGGCGGCACGGTTCGCTACGCGGCTCCCGACGGCACAGTCCGCGCCGACCTGCCACTGGGCGCGGTCGACAAGATCGCCGCCCGCGGCGACGTCACCGAGGTCAATCCCGCCGCGCAGGCCATCACCTGGCGCGAAGACGCCCCGGCAGGCGCGCAGACCACTCGGGACGCCGCCCGTCAGCAGCTGGCTGCCAAGGCGCTCGCCGCCACGCAGGTCTCCGAAGGCGACAAGGCGCACGGCGCCGACACCGCCCGCACGACCTACGGCGTCAGCGGTTCCGGCGTCAAGGTGTGCGTGCTCTCAGACGGCGTCAACTCGCTGTCGAAGTCCCAGACCGCCGGTGAACTGCCCGCCGTCGACGTGCTCTCCGGCCAGGCGGGCAGCGGGGACGAGGGCACCGCGATGCTGGAGATCGTCCACGACCTCGCCCCGAACGCGACGCTCGGTTTCGCCACCGCGTTCACCAGCGAGGCCAGCTTCGCCGCCAACATCCGCGCGCTGCGCACCACCGGCAAGTGCACGGTCATCGTCGACGACGTCGCCTACTTCGACGAGTCGCCGTTCCAGGACGGCCCGGTCGCCCAGGCCGTCAACGAAGTGACCGCCGCCGGCGTGCTGTACTTCTCCTCCGCGGGCAACTCGGGCAACCTGACCGACGGCACCAGCGGCTACTACGAGGGCGACTTCCGCGCTTCGTCGACCAAGATCTCGGGCGTCACCGGCACCCCGCACGACTTCGACCCCGGCACGGCCACGCAGAACTTCGACGCGCTTTCGGCGGGCTCGCTCGGCAAGCCGGTCACCCTGTTCTGGTCCGACCCGGCGGGCAAGTCCGCCAACGACTACGACCTGTTCATCCTGAACTCCTCGGGCAGCGTCGTCGCCTCCAGCGAGAACTCGCAGACCGGCACGCAGAACCCGTACGAGATCGCGAACGTGCCGACCACCGGCTCCGGCTTCAAGGTCGCCGTGGTCAAGTACTCCGGCGCCGACCGGTTCTTCGCGCTCAACGTCATCCGCGGCCGCTTCGTGGCCTCGGGCTCGCTCAAGGCGTTCAGCACGGCGGGCGTCACCGCGGGTCACTCGTCCGCGGCTGCCGCGTTCAGCGTCGCGGCGGCCCCGGCGGCCACCGCGTTCGGCCGCCCGCTCGAGGCCGGTGACCCGGCCAACCCGGCGGGTCCGTTCCCCGGCACGTTCACCTCGGCCAGCAAGTGGGAGCGGTTCTCCTCCGACGGCCAGCGCCGCCAGTTCTACTCGGCCACCGGCACCGCGATCACCCCCGGCAACCTCTCCTCGACCGGCGGTGCGGTCCGGGCGAAGCCGGACATCACCGCGGCCGACGGTGTCGCCACCTCGGTGACCGGTTTCCAGCCGTTCTACGGCACTTCGGCGGCGGCCCCGCACGCGGCGGCCATCGCGGCGCTGCTGCTGTCCGGCAAGCCGACCGCCACCCCGGCGCAGATCCGCACCGCGCTCGTGTCCAGCGCCATCGACCTCGGCGCGCCCGGCTACGACAACGTGACCGGCAACGGCGTGATCATGGCGGGCCCGGCCCTCGCCGCGCTCGGCGTCTCACCGAAGTAGTACTTCTTACGCAGTAAGGGAAAGCGGCCCGGCGAGCACTTGCTCCCCGGGCCGCTTTCGTTGTTCTCCGCGCCCGCCGGACTCCTGCTCGGGCGCGGAGTTCAGGGGGCGCCGCGTTCCTCGTCGAACTCGGCCACCGGCGGGCCCTCGCCGTAGAAGTCCCAGCGAACGCACTCGGTCAGGTGCCGCGGGATACCGCGCGCGACGGGGTCCAGCGGCATCTCGCCGCCGATCCGGCGGCCGCGCCGGTCGAATTCCGACGGTCCCCACCGGAACCAGGTCTGCCCTATCGCCACAACGACCTCCGCCGCCTTTTCAGGCAGTCCTCGCACCACATCAGCCGTGACGCGTGGCGCGGCGCGAACGTCGTCAGGTCGGAGCCGTCGTGCTGGAGTGGGTACGGGTTCGCCTCGTCGTGCAACGGGATGAACAGGAACCTGGCCGGGTCGGCCAGTTCGGCCTTCGGGAAGAGGTGGATCCGGCTGTCCTCGTCGGAGAACCGGGCCTCGTACTCGCTCAGCGATACGGCCACGTCCACCCCGTTCCAATTCGTTCCAAGCTGTTCCAGAACATTGGATCGCATGGAACGTCGGCACGGCAAGGGCCTGATCGGGTGACGTCCGAGCTGCGGAATCTGTGGCTTATGCTCGTTCCATGGCTGACAACACCGCGTCAACGAAGGCGATGCGCCTCGGTGCCGCGCTGCGCAGTGCGCGCGAAGACCGTGGTATTTCGCTGTCGCAGTTCGCGCCGCAGGTGGAACTGAGCAAGAGCCAGCTCTCGCGAATCGAGAACGGCCACACCCTGCCCAAGGAGCACGAGCTCGGCCGGATCCTGTCCAGGCTCGAGGTCAAGGGTGACCGGTACGACGAGATCGTCGGCCTGCTCGACGGCGCCGACGCGACGTCCTGGGTCGCCACCACGCTCGCGGATCAGGCCGTGCAGCACGCCGCGTTCATCGATTTCGAGGCGAAGGCGGGCACGATCACGGAGGTCGCTCCGAATCTGCTCCCTGGTCTGACCCAGATTCGTGCCTACGTCAGCGCCATCATGTCCTCCGGCAGCACGGTGCCCCCTGAAGAGATCGGCACACGTGTCGCGACGCGGCTTGGTCGACGCGATGTCATCAGCCCCGAGGAACGTCCCGACCCGGCGAGGTTCGTCGCGTTCCTGGGCAAGGCCGCGATCACTCAGGTCATCGGCGATACCGAGGGCATGATCCAGCAATTGGCGCATTTGCTGAAGATCTCGGCCTGGGAGAACGTCGAGATCCGGGTCATGTCCACGGTCGGGTGGCATCCAGGTCTCGAATCGGCTTTCACCCTGATCGATCCGCGCGAACCCCAGGGCACGCCCATTGTGTTTCTGGAGAACCGGCGGTCAGGCCAGATCCTGCACATCGAAGAGGACATAGCGGCGTACCGCGATGCGGTCACGCTGATCATGCAGGCGGCGATGAGCCGAGAAGAATCCGCCGAGCTCATTGCCGATGTCATCAAGGGAATGAGGACTGGATGAAGCACTCGGAAGGTGCTTGGCGGAAGTCACGCCGAAGCCAGAACGGCAACAACTGCGTCGAGGTCGCGTTGGATCTGCCGCGGGTCGGGGTTCGGGACACCAAGGACCGGACCGGCGGTGAACTGACCGTGGGCAGCCGAGGCTGGGCCGCGTTCGTCGGTTCGCTGAAGCACTAGCGCTGGAACGCTTCCGGCACACCGGACTGGTGCCGGGGGTTTTCCAGCCGTACGACAACCGGCCCGGCGAGCACTGCTCGCCGGGCCGGTCACCGTGGCGGGGTCAGGACTTGACGCAGAACAGCCCGTTGGACTGGGCCGGGAGGGTCTTGAAGCCGTACTTGGTGAGGGTGGTGGCGAGCTTGCCGCCGCAGAGCGGGCTGGCGGTGTTCACCGTGTCGTTGGTGTCGAAGCCGACGCCGCGCTTCGCCGCGTTGTAGGACTTCGTGCGGTTGTCGAGGACGTGGAACACCAGGCGAGCGCCCAGGAAGGCGTCGGCGAACGCCGGGGCGTAGCTGCCCGAGGTGCCGGTGACGGGCGAGCCGTCCGAGCTGGCGCCGGTCAGCTTGTTGACGGTGTAGCCGCCGCGCTTGTTGGTCAGGACGTTGTTGCCCTGTGCCACCCAGCTGGCGATCGAGAACGGGGCGATCGCGCTCGACTGGTCGGCCGCGAGGATGGAGGTGGCGTCGTTCTCCTGGAAACGCTGGACGGTCACGCCCGGCAGGGTCGCCGGGTCGAAGCCGAGCACCGTGCCGGTGAAGAAGCTCAGCGTGCCGGAGCCGACCTGCGGCAGGTAGAGCTTGATGGCCGCGTTGGTGCCACCGACCTGGTTCCAGTTGGTGATGGTGCCCCGGTAGATGTCACGCAGCTGGGTGAGCGTGAGGGTGAGACCCGCGCCCGCGCCGGTGGCCGAGGACGACCAGGTGACACCGTCACGCGCGAAGGCGTAGTACTCGAAGGTCGCCGGGTCGCTGGTGCTGCGCGCCGAGGAGGAGCGGGCGAGGTCGATCGCGCCGTTGTTCGCGTCGGCGGACGCCTTGAGCGCTGCCTTGCCCGCACCGGAGCCGTCGGGCGGCGGGTTGGAGGCGTTGTACGTGATGGCAGGGTTGAAGAGGTCGGCCGGGACCGTGAAGGACTGGCCCGAGGCGAGCACCGGCGGGATGTTGACGTAGTTGTCCGGGTCCGTGTTGAACACGGGCGTCGGGGTCGTCTTGTTGGCGTCGGTGAAGATCGCGCCGGTGACGCCGAAGATGGTGTCGGAACCGGCGGCGGCGACGACCTCCTTGAGGCCGTTGGCCGGCGGGGTCGCGGCGGCGACGCCGGTCGTCAGCAGGCCGGCGCCGACCGCGACAGCGGCGGTCGTGCCGAGAAACCGAGTAGTGCGAGCACGCATGTTGTAGCTCTCCCTCAAGTCCCCATGTCGTCACGGTTTTTCCGTGACTCGGCACAGTCTCGCCTTTGTTTGCTGTCCGAATACGGTGGTTTGCCTTCCCGCCCGATGGCTTGATGGTTAATCTCCGGCAAACGCGGCCTGGCTCAGTCGGAACCGTACTCAGAATTGTCCTGTGAATGTCTCGCGTACTTCGTCCGCCAGTCCGCTATTGTGTCGATCTCCTGTCCGGAAATCGCCTCGGCGACGCCGGCATGAAAGCGTTCCAGGCTCCGTTGTGCCTCGATACGGCGGCCGTAGGCGTGGCTCGCGACCGCGATCAACTCCGTGTCCGACCGCAGCCGCCACCGCCAGCGGCCGCCGCTGCTATGGCTGAACTCGCCGGTCAGCTCGGTGTGGTGGTGGCCTACCCAGTCGATCGCGGCGAGGCAGTCCTCGGTGCGCGCGTACTCGCACGCGCCCGATCCCAGCGAGACATTGTTGCCACCGAGTAGTCGCCAGCGCACCGTGTCGGTACCGGTCCTGACGAGTTGAAATCTCGGGTTTTTCTTCATGACGGTGCCCGCCGGTCACTATCCGAACCGGTATGGTAACTCGCTATTCCCCAGTGCACACCTACAAGATCGCGCACAGTCGGGTAAAAGGTTACCGCCCAGTATTAACGCGCGACGGCCGTACGGTGAACAATTCGCCGGGCGCTGGACGTCCTAGCCCGGATGGCTGCGGGCAATCAGCAGGTGGAAAGCGCTATCACCAGCACCGACCCTGGAATGGCGCTCGACGACGAGCCCGGCGGCGGCGAGCGCGGCCTCGAGCTCGGCCACCGGCCGGAGCCGGAAACCGTGCCGGGTCACTCCGGCGCCCGCCATCGTCACGGGATCGCCAACACCGAGCACCGCCCGGCCCGCGGGCGCGAGCACCCTGGCGAGTTCGCCGAGCGCCTCGTCGAGCTCCGCGACGAAGTACAGCGTGTTGATCGTGATCGCCGCGTCCACACTCCCATCGGCCATCGGCAGGGCGGTGATGGACCCGTCGTGCAGCCGCAGCAGCCCGGCCGCGCGTTCCCGGCGGAACCTTCGCCGGGCCCGCGTCAGCATGGTCGTCGAGATGTCGAAACCGTGGACCATGCCCCGGCCGCCGACACGGTGCAGGAG
>NZ_JAYMZS010000061.1:49396-53111 GCF_035828755.1 Amycolatopsis sp. H20-H5
CGAGCCCGAACCCGCCGCCGAACCCGATGTCCGCGGCGGTTTCCCCGCCTCGCAGCTCGAGCGCGTCGACGGCCGCCGTCACGGCACGGCGATTGGCACGGTTCAGCAAAGCGCCGACGGCGCGCCCGCGCACTCCGGTGGGGTGGCCGAGCTGCTTGGCGAGTCCGGCCGACATCGTGCTCCGCAATCCCATCGGCCCAGTCTTCCGTGCCGGACGCGGTCACGTCCAACCTCACCGGGGGCTGCCAGACTGACTGGCGGTACCGGGCGAAGGAGGAGGATCGATGGGCGTCGAGACAGCAGGCATCGCCGTGGTGACGGGAGCGGGGTCGGGGCTGGGCCGCGAGATCGCCAGTGCGCTGCTCGGCGCGGGCTACGGCGTCGCGCTCGCCGGGCGTCGCGCCGAAGCGCTCGCCGAGACAGCCGACGGTGCCGAGGCGGCGCTCGTCGTGCCCACCGATGTCACCGATCCGGCGTCCGTCGCCGCGTTGTTCGAGGCCGTGCGCGCCCGATGGGGCAGGCTCGACCTGCTGGTGAACAACGCCGGCGTCTCGCTCGGCGGGACCGTCGACGAGCTGTCCGTCGAGGACTGGCGGCGGACCGTCGACACGAACCTCACTGGCATGTTCCTCTGCGCCCAGCAGGCCGTCCGGCTGATGAAGGCGCAGGAGCCGCGGGGCGGGCGGATCATCAACAACGGCTCGATCTCCGCGCACACCCCACGTCCGGCCAGCGTCGCCTACACCGCCACCAAACACGCCGTGACCGGGCTGACGAAGGCGATCTCGCTCGACGGCCGCGCGCACGATGTCGCTTGTGGACAGATCGACATCGGGAACGCGGCCACCGAGATGACCGCGCGGATGACGGCAGGCATCCCGCAGGCCGACGGCCGGATCGCCGTCGAGCCCACCTTCGACGCCCGGCACGTCGCTGACGCCGTGCTCTACATGGCCGGGCTGCCACTCGACGCGAACGTCGGGTTCCTGACGATCACCGCCACCGCCATGCCGTTCATCGGCCGGGGCTGAGGTCGCGGGCGGCGAGCTGCGCCAGCCGTCCGTCGAGCTCGGCGAGGTCGGCCAGGAACCAGACCTGACGGCCCCGGTTGGACTCGGAGACGAAGTCCCGCAGCGCCGGGCTCGCGGCGACGTGCTCGGCGATGTCACCGAGAGTTGCCACCCGCGGCCGGTAGTTGACGAGCTTCTGCAGGAGGTCACCGGCGAGCCGGGTGCTCAGGTCGAAGAACCGGACGTCGAGCACCTCGACCGGGATCGCGATCAGGCCTGGCTGCTCGAAGTAGGCCCACCCGAGTGCGTCGAGGACGTCCTGCTCGGTGCTGATTCCCGGCCCGTCGGGCGCGAGGAGTATGACCTGCACGCCGTGGCGGCCGGAAAGGTGTCAGAACGCGTCTGAGAACTGACGTAGCAGCCGCCGCTCGAAGCCTCGGGCGCCTGGCCTTCGAAGCCGCTTACCCTCCACAAAGGACGAAAAGTCTGCCCATTCGCCCGTTTATACCGCCATGACCGTTTCACGCGTGCCCTGAAGGCCACCATGACGGCGTTAGACGCCGTGAAGGCTCCCATCAGGGCACACGGCAAACCTGGGGTAGCGACCGAAGGGGACCCCCTTCACCAGAACAGACCGCGTGAAAGTCCCCGTCGATCAGGCTCAGCACCTCGGCCGTGTCCGCCAGCCCGCCCAGCACGATGAGCTTCAGCCGGGCGCGGCTTTCGTCGTGGGCGGTCTCGACACGCGGCGGCGGCACCTCCCCGCGACGGGTGCTGAGTGAGCTCGTGACGAAGAGGACGCCCCGGCTGGCCTCGGTGCTGTCCAGGTCTTCGAGCTGCACGATGCTCGACACCTCGGTGTCCGGTTGGAGCGCGGGCGATCCGGTACTGCTTGCCGATCCGCACCGCCTTCAGCCGTCCTGAGTCACGATCCTCCGCACTGCTTTGTCATTGCCTAAAAGACAGTTGCACGAGGAGTGATGGGGAAGGTCAGGGAATAATGTGGTCCTTCCGGAACTGGTCGAACAGGCGGAAGAGCATCTCCTTGGTCTCGACGTACTCGTGGAAGCCGTGCCGCCGCGACTTCGAGCTGTCCGCGAACATGTCGTAGTCCCACGAGAAGACGAAGTCGCCGAAGCCCCAGGAGGAGACGTCGCGGTAGGAGGCCGTCAGGCCGTACTTGCCCGCCATCGCGCTCCACAGCGGTTCCTTGTCCGCCATCACCACGTCGAGCGACATCGGCAGCGGCGGCGCGGTCTCCAGCCCGAAGTACCGCGCGATCTCCGGCCACAGCTCGCTCCACCGGAACAGGTCGCCGTTGGCGATGTTGAACGCCTGGTTCGCGGCACTTTCCCCGGTGGCCGCCCACACCGTCGCCTTCGCGAGCAGTCCGGCGTCGGTCATCTCCAGGAGGCTGTCGTACGCGCCCGGTTTGCCGGGGAACCGCAGCGGCAGGCCGAGCTCCTTCGAGATCGAGGCGTAGACCGCGATCGTGAGCGCGAGGTTCATCGGATTGCCCAGCGCCGCGCCGCCGACCACCGACGGCCGGATCGCCGAGTAGGTCCAGGTTTTCCCTTCCTGGCGACGTTCCAGGAAGTCCTGCTGGTCCACATTGAACTCGGGCGGCAGGTGCCCGGCGTCGGTCTCGCGGGCCGGGGTCTTGAACGGGCCGAGGTGGGCGCCGTAGACCTTGTACCCCTGCATCAGGCTGACGTGCCGCAGGCCGGTGGCGACGGGTTCGATCGCGTCGATCAGGTTGGTCAGCATCCCCAGGTTCGGCGGCACGAGCTCGGCCCAGGTCGGCTTGTCGACGTAGGCCGCGTAGAAGACGTGCGTGACGTCGGTGAGTCCGGCGAGCTTGGCGCAGGTGTCCTCGGGGTCGAGCAGGTCGACGGCGAGGTGCCTGCCGCCTTGGCGGGACAGGCCCACGACGTCCCAGTCGTCGAGGCTCGACAGCTGTGCGACGAGGGTGCTGCCGATGACCCCGTTGGCGCCCGCGACCAGTGCGACCTTGCGTTCTTCGTTCATGCCCCCGATCTTGTCCCCTCGTCGGGTCATGAGTCCAAGGCATAGTTATCACTTATGCGATAAGTTATGGTCATGACAAGCCTGCGGCAGCTCGAGTACCTGGTCACCGTGGTCGACTCGGGGTCGTTCACCCGGGCGGCGGAGCTCCTCCATGTGACGCAGCCCGCGTTGTCCCACCAGATGCGAGTGCTCGAGAAGGGCGTCGGCGGGCCCCTGCTCGAACGGCTGCCGCGTGCCGTGCGGCTCACGCCGATGGGCCGCGCGATGCTGCCGCACGCAAGGGCCGCGCTGGCCGACGCCGAACGCGCCCGGTGCGCGGCGCGGCAGGCGTCCGGGCTGGAAGCCGGTGAACTACAGGTCGCGACGGTGTATTCGGTGAGTCTCGGGGTGCTGCCGCCCGCGTTGCGCGTGTGGCGGCGGGAGCGGCCGGAGGTCGACGTCCGGCTGTTCGAGTACCGCCACGCCGACGAACTCCGCGACGCGATGGCCGCGGGGGAGGCCGACGTCGCGGTCGGCCCGCCGCCCGCGGGCTGGGAAGGGCCGGTGCGCACGCTCGGGGTCGAGGAGTTCGTCGTCGTCCTCCCGGCCGACGGTCCCACCGAGGACAACGGTTCCGGCAGCGTCGACCTGCGCACACTGGCCGACTGCGCCTGGGTCCACTACGCGCCGGGCAACGG
>NZ_JAYMZS010000062.1:0-47077 GCF_035828755.1 Amycolatopsis sp. H20-H5
TCGTGCCACCGCCTGTCCGCCGCGGTCCGCCGCCGCAGCCGCAGCCGGAGGAAGAGTTCGAGGGCTCGCTCTTCGCTGAGGACGAGTACGAGGACTACGACGAGGACGGCTACGACGAGGACGGCTACGAGGATTACGACGATCCCGAGGACGAGCTCGCCGAGCCGGAGTACATCGAGGACGAACGGCCGAAGCCGCCCGCCCGCAAGAAGCGCGCGATCGGCTGGCTCGCCGCGATCGCGGTGATCGCCCTGCTCGCGGGCGGCGCCTGGTACGGCTTCACCGCGATCTTCGGCTACGACGACTTCGAGGGCAGCGGCGACGCCGACGTCCTCGTGCAGGTCGAACAGGGCGATTCGACCTCGGCCATCGCCGGGAAACTCGCGACGGCCGGGGTGGTCGCCAGCAGCAAGGCGTTCGTCAAGGCGGGGGAGGACAACACCAAGGTCACCCGCGTCCAGCAGGGCTATTACCAGCTGAAGACGAAGATGTCCGGCGCCAGCGCGGTCGAGAAGCTGGTGGACCCCAAGTCACGGGTCGGCCAGCTGCAGATCAAGCCCTACACGCAGCTCGACGACATCACCCAGCCCAACGGAGGAGTTACGCCGGGGGTCTACACCCTGCTGTCGAAGGCCTCCTGCGCCGACCTCAACGGCAAGAGCACCTGCATCCCGGTCGAGGAGCTGCGCAAGACGGTCGCGGGCCTTGACCTCGCCGTGGCCGGTGTCCCGTCGTGGGCGGTGGAGTCCGCGTCGAAGATCGAGCAGAAGGACAAGCGTCTCGAAGGGCTGATCGCGCCGGGCGTCTACGACGTGAAACCGGGCTGGACGGCGCCGGAGCTGGTCGCCGACGTCGTCAAGGCGTCGACCGAGCTCATCCAGGACGCCGGGCTGAGCGACAAGCAGACCGGTCCGGGCAAGACCCCGTACCAGACGCTGATCATCGCCTCGATCATCGAGCGCGAGGCGATCAAGTCCGACTTCGGCAAGATCTCCCGGGTCATCTACAACCGGCTCGCCAAGAACATGAAACTGGAGATGGACTCCACGGTCAACTACGTGCTGGACCGGCCCACGTTGCTGACCAAGCCGGAGGACCGGGAGAAGGCAGGCGCGTACAACACCTATCGCAACATCGGCCTCCCGCCGACGCCGATTTCGGTGCCCAGCAAGGAAGCCATCCAGGCCGCACTGCAGCCGACGGCCGGGGACTGGTTCTTCTTCGTCAAGTGCGAGAAGGACGGCCAGTCCTGTTTCGCGGTGACCAACGACGAGCACGAGAAGAACAAGCAAGACGCGCAGGCGCGCGGTGTCTACTGAGCCGCGCCGCGCGGCGATCCTGGGCAAGCCGGTCGAGCACTCGCTCTCGCCGGTCCTGCACGGGGCCGCGTTCACCGCGCTCGGCCTGACCGGCTGGACCTACGACCGGGTCGAACTGGACGCCGCCGGCCTGCCAGGGTTCGTCGACGGGCTCGGTCCGGAGTGGACGGGCCTGTCGGTGACGATGCCGGGCAAACGGGCGGCGCTCGACCACGCCGGCGAGGTGACGCCGCGGGCGGCCGCGGTCGGCGCGGCGAACACCCTGGTCCGTACGCCCGGCGGCTGGCTGGCCGACAACACCGACGTCGATGGCGTGACCGGCGCTCTGCGGGCGGCCGGGGGCTACCTCGCGGCTCCCGGTGACGTCGCCCTGGTGCTCGGCGCGGGCGGCACGGCTGCCGCCGCCGTCGTCGGTCTCGCCGCGCTCGGCGTGCGGACGGTGCGGCTCGTCGTGCGCGAGCCCGCGCGAGCTGCGGAGACGGCCGACGCGGCCAAGCGCGCGGGTCTCGACGTCGACGTCCTGCGTTGGTCCGAAGTGGACTTCAGTGCGCTGGCGGGGGAGTCCGCGGTGCTGGTGAACACGGTCCCGCCGGACGCCGTCGCGGGGCTGGTCGACACGCTGGCCGTGGTCGGCTGCGTGCTCGACGTCATCTACCACCCTTGGCCGACGCCGCTGGCCGAGGCCGTCACCGCCCGCGGCGGGAAGCTCGCCACCGGGCTGGACATGTTGCTGCACCAGGCTTTTGGGCAGAGCGAGCACTTCACCGGGCAGCCCGCGCCGCGCGCCGCGATGCGGGACGCGCTGCGCGAGGCGACGGGGAACATTCTCCCGTTGCCACTGGGCTAGGGAAAAATCCCTTTTCGCGAGCGGCCGGTGTTGCTAATCTGGTCGACTGCCTTGAGGAAGGAACGAGGGGTCATGCCCAAGCCCGACCGTGTCGACTACACCAACGAAGACCTGCCGGACATCTACGTCACGGAGGTCCCGAAGCTCAATTCCACCGTCACGCTGGCCGAGTACGACCCGGCGTGGCCCGGGTTGTACGACCGCGAAGCCGAGCGCATCAGGAAGATCCTGGGGGACAGGGTCCTGGTGCTCGAACACGTCGTCTCGACCTCGGTACCCGGGCTGTGCGCCAAGCCGATCATCGACATCCTGCTGGAAATCCCGGACACCGACGACGAGGACTCCTACGTCCCCGTGCTGGAGGCCGCCGGGTACGTGCTGCGGATCCGTGAGCCGGACTGGGAGCGGCACCGCCTGTTCAAGGGCCCGGACACCGACATCAACCTGCACGTCTACTCGCCGGGCAACGGCCAGGCCGAGCGCTACCGCCTGTTCCGTGAGCGCCTGCGGGCGCACGAGGACGAGCGGAAGCTTTACGAGGCAACGAAACGCCAGCTGGCCGCGCGGACGTGGACGTACGTCCAGCACTACGCCGACGCGAAGACCGAGGTGATCGACGCGATCATCGACCGGGCGCGGGCCGCGCAGTACGACGAGTTCAGCGAGCTCTACGCCGACCACGCGGAAACCAGTATCACCAACGCCTTCTACGACCGGCCCGCGATCGTGGAGCTGGCGGGCGACGTCGAGGGCAAGCGCGTGCTCGACGCCGGATGCGCGGCCGGGCACCTCAGCGCGTTGCTGGCCGCCCGGGGCGCGGACGTGCTCGGACTCGACGCCAGCGAGGGCATGGTCGCGATCGCCCGCAAACGCTTCGGCGAGGTCGCCCGGTTCGAGCGGGCCGATCTCGGCCAGCCGCTACGCTCGGTCGAGGACGGCTCGATCGACGTGATCACGGCTTCGCTGGTGCTGCATTACCTGCGGGACTGGGGCACGCCGCTCAGCGAGTTCCGCCGGGTGCTGCGGCCGGGCGGGACGCTGGTGTTCTCCGTCCACCATCCCGGCGAGGACTGGCACTGGTTCGGCAAGGACGACTACTTCCAGCTTGAGCTGCTGGAGGACGTCTTCCCGCTCGGCGAGGTCGGCCAGCAGGTCCAATTCTACCGGCGCCCGCTCAGCTGGACTTTCACCGCGGTGCGAGACGCCGGTTTCGCCGTCGACCGGATCGTCGAGCCGATGCCGGTCCCCGAAGCCGAAGCCCCCGACCCGGCTTGGTACCGAAAGCTCCGCACCCAGCCCCGCTTCCTGTACTTCCGCGCAATGTCTCCAACCTAGTTCGCCGCTGCTGCCAAGGTCCCTGAAGGCCACCATGACGGCGTTAAACGCCGTCATGGTGGCCTTCAGGGACCATCACGGTCCGGCGGGCGAGAGGTCCGCGACCAGGAGCTTGACGAGGGCGCCGAGGCGCTGGCGGTCGGGCTGACGGGTCGCGATGCCCGCCGTTTCCAGCGGCGCGGCCGTCACCGGGCCGACGCACGCGACCAGCATGTCGTCGCCGCACATCGCCGACACGAACTCGTCGTAGCGCCCGTGCTCCCGGGCGAGCGTGAGCAGGTTCGCCGCCGCAGGCGCGCTGGTGAACGCCAGCACCCGCACCTCCTGCGCGATCACGGCGTCGATCAGCGAGCGCACCTCGGCCGGGTCCTCCGGCGAGTGCCACCGGTACGGCTGGACCTCGACGAGCTCGGCGCCGTCGTCCCGCAGCGGCGCGGTGAACTCCGGCAAGGCCGTCCCGTGCAGCTGGACGGCCACCCGCGCGCCGCTCAAGCCGACGTCGCGCAGGTACCCGAACAGCTCGAGATTGCTCTCCTCGGGCGCCGAAAAGTCCTCTCGCAACCCCACTCCCCGCACCGCTCCCGCGGCTTTCGGCCCGCGGACGAAGATCCGCGACGCACGGAGCCTGTCCAGCAGCGCGTCGTGCACGCCCCAACCCTCCGCCGCGGACAACCAGCCGCGAAACCCGGCGCCGGTGGTCACCGCCGTGAAGTCGATGGGCGACGCGAGGACCGCGTCGGTCGCCTCGCGCAGCTTGGTGTCGTCGGGCAGCGGCACGATGCGGATCGTCGGCGCGTGGCGGACCGTCGCGCCGTACCGTTCCAGCGCCGCGATGAACTCCCCGGCCCGGCGCTCGGCCGTGATCCCGATGGTGACGCCGCTGAGCTCATCCATAGAACGTGCCCATCTCCCTGATCGCCTCGGCGAGCTGTTCGCGCAGGTCGGCGGGCTCGAGCAGCTGGATGCCCGCCCCGAACCGCAGCAGCTCGCCGACGGCGGCGTACCCCGGCTCCACCGGCAGTTCCATGCGCAGCCACCCCTCCTCGTCCGGCTCGGCGCCACTCGCGACGGCCTCGCGCAGCGCGCGGGCCCCGATGGCCCCCGCGTAGAACGGTACGAGGGCCTGCGCGCGCGGCGACATGCGCACCACCGCGACCCGCGGGTACATCCGCCGCTCGAACTGCTCGGACCACTCGCGCCAGTACCCCGGCAGGTCGAACTCGGCGGGCCGCTCGAAGGTCTCACCGAGCAGCGAAAACTCCAGCACCCGCGAAACCCGGTATGTCCGGTCGCTGCCGTCGCTGCGCGCGGCGAGGTACCAGTTGCCCGCCTTGAGGATCAGCCCCAGCGGCTCCAGCACCCGCTCGACGCGCTGCTGCCCCCACCGCTCGTACAGGATCCGCACCCGGCGGCTCCGCCACACCGCGTCCGCGACCTCGGACAGCACGGCCGGGCTCTCGATGCCGCGATGCCAGCCGGGGACGTCCAGGTAGAAGCGCTCGGCGACCTTGCCCGCCCGGCTGCGCAGCTCCTCCGGCAGCGCGGCGTACAGCTTGAGCTGCGCGGCGGCGAGCACCGTGCCGAGCCCGAGTTCGGCGGCGGCGACCGGCAACCCGGCCAGCGAAAGCGACTGGGCCTCCTCCTCGGTCATCCCGGTCAGCCGCGTGCGGTAGCCGTCGACGAGCTGGTAGCCACCGGCCCGCCCGCGATCGGCGTAGACCGGCACCCCGGACGCCGACAGCGCGTCGATGTCCCGGTAGATCGTCCGGACGGAGACCTCCAGCTCGGTGGCGAGCTCTTCGGCGGTCATCCGGCCGCGGTTCTGCAGCAGCAGGAGTACCGACAGCAGTCTGCTCGCGCGCATGGGATCCAGTATGCAGTTAAAACCTGACACAAGCTGACAGGTATGGCTGACAGAGTCGTCACCAGCAACGTCGTCACCAGCAACCCTGACAAGGAGAACCGATGAGTGACACCTTTGCCATGAAATCCTGGGACGAGAAGGTCGTCAGCGGCACCGACGGCGGCCCTCGCGTCGCTTGCGCGCACGCCACGATGGCGTACACCGGGGTCGTCGAGGGTGAATCCGTCCTCGACCTTCTGCTCTACTACGCGGGTGAAGGCTTCGACGGCGTGGGCACGGCCGCACCCGGCTTCGAGCGGTTCGAGGCCAATGTGGACGGTCGAGCGGGCAGCTTCGTGGTCAAGCACGAAACCGGCTTCGACGCCGCGGGCATCCACAGCACGTTCACGATCGTGCCCGGCTCCGGGACCGGCGAGCTCGCCGGGATCACCGGCTCCGGCACGACGTCCGGCGTGATGGGCGAACCCACCATGGCGTACACCTTGGACTTCGAGCTTTCGTAGGAGATCAGCATGCTGGAAGTCGGCCGTGAGCAGGTGCTCGCCTACCGCATCGCCGCGCAGGGCCTGCACCGCACCGAAACCGGCGCGGCGAAGCTCGCCGTGTTCGATCTGGGGTTGCAGGACAGCGTGCGCGACACGGCGTTGCTGGCACTGTCCGCCCGCCTCGACGCCGACGTCCGCCCCGAGTCCCTTGTGGACTCCGAATCGCTCGTGCTCGCGTGGTCGCACCGGGGTGCGCCGCACTTCCACCGGCGTGCCGAGCTCGCGGCCGTGACGGCGGGGCTGGTGCCACTGGACGACGCCGACGCGCTGGCCCGGATGCTGTGGCAGCGCGGTCAGCTCGAGAAAACGGGGCTGGACCCGGCCGACGTCCTGTTCACCGCGGCGCGCGCGATCCGCAAGGTGGTGACCGGCCCGATGACCAAGGGCACCGCGAGCACCGCGGTGACGAAAGCGGTGCCCGAAGGTTTTTCCTACTGGTGCAGGGGATGCGGTGCGACACACATCTACGAGCAGCTGATGCGCGTCGCGACCCTGCACGGCGGCGTCCGGCTGGAGGCGGGTGCCACCCCGGCGACGCTGGCCCCGCTCGAAGCCCGCGGCCCGGTGCGCACCAAGCCGGACGTCGCCGCCGCCACGGAAATCGTCGCCCGCTACCTGCGCGTCCACGGTCCGGCCACGCTCTCGGAAGCCGCCGCGTTCGTCGGCACGACCAAGACGATCGCCGCCCGGATGTGGCCGGCGGGCTTGGCCGAAGTGAGCGTCGACGGCAAGCGCGCGTACCTCCCCGCCGAGCGAGTCGCCGAGCTGGAGAGCCCGCCGGAGCCGGACTTCATGCGCCTGCTGCCCCCGCTGGACCCGCTGACACAGGCCAGGGACAGGGCCGTGCTGGTGCCGGACAAGGCGCGGCAGAAGGAGGTCTGGAAGATCCTCGGCAACCCGGGCGTCCTGCTCGCCGACGGCGAGATCGCGGGCGTCTGGCGCGCGAAGGCCGTCGGCCGCAAACGCCTGGACGTCACGATCACGCCGTTCACCCCGCTGCCCGCCCCGGTCCGCAAGGCGGCCGAGGCCGAAGCGGAGCGCGTCGCCGCGGCACGCCTCTTCCCGGACCAGACGATCACCTTCTCCTGACCTCCCGAGTGTCATGAAAGGGTCTTTCCAGGCAATTTTTGTCCTGAAAGACCCTTTCATGACACTTGAGAGACGGGTGGCAGGAAGCGGACTGGCGGACTGGCGGGGTGTCGGGCGGGGCGAGGGTGGCGAGACTGGGGAGGCCCTTCGACCGCCGACGGAAGCCGAGTGACGACAATGCCTTCGAAGACGCCCCAGCGGCCCGGTGCGTGGACACTGGTACTCCCCGCGATGATGCCGCTTGCCGGGCTGTTCATCCTCTACGTCTCGCTGCTCGGCCGGGGTGATCCGGCGCAGTCGGTGGTGGGCGTGTTCTCCATCGTCATGGGGCCGGTCCTGTACTTCCAGGCCAAACGGAAGCGCCGACAGTAGCTCAGGCGTCCACGGCCAGGCGGTAGCCGCGTTTGACGACCGTCTGGACGACCTTGCCCTCGCCGAGGGCGGTGCGCAGCCTCCCGATGGCGGTCTCGACGGCGTGCTCTTCCCCGCCGCCGGGCAGGGAGGACGTCAGCTCGCGGCGGGACACCACTCGGCCGGGGGACACCGCCAGGGCGCGCAGCAGCGCCATCGGCGCGGGGGCGACGTCGCACCATTGGCCGTCCACGATCGCGGCCTGGCCGCGCAGCTCGATGGACCGTCCGCCGGCGAGCAGCCGAGGTGAACGGGCCACCAGTTCCTCCGAGACCGTGCGGGCCAGTGCGCCGATCCGGGACCGCTGGGGCTGCACGGTCGGGATGCCCAGCGCCGCGAGCGGTCCGGCGGTGATCGGGCCGACGCACGCCACCAGCACCCGCTTCTCCAGCGCGCGGACGATCCCGGGCAGCCGGCCGGTGCGCTTGGCGACCGTCAGCATGCTCGCCGCCGCCGGTGCGCTGGTGAACGGGAGCGCGTCCACCGTGCCGTCGAGCACCGCGTCCAGGAGCCGGTCCAGCGGGCCGTGGTCGGCCGGGCCGACCCAGCGATACACCGGGATCTCGACCACCTCGGCTCCCGCATTTCGTAGACTGTCTACAAAAAACGGTAGCGGTTCGCCATGCAATTGCACGGCGATCCGGTGTCCGTCCACACCGGATTCCAGCAGGTGCTGCAACAGCTCGGCGTTGCTCTCCGAAGCCGGTGAGTAGTCCTCCGAGAGCCCGGCCGCGCGGATGGCGCCCTTGGCCTTGGGGCCGCGGGTGAGCACCGACGCGTGGGAAAGCCGCTCGAGCAGCGCTTCCCCGATGCCCCAGCCCTCGGCCGCCTCGATCCAGCCGCGGAAACCGATCCCGGTGGTCGCCACCACGGCGTCGAGATGCTCGTCCAGCAGCTTGGTCGTCGCCGCGTGCAGCTCGGTGTCGTCGGCGAGCGGCACGATCCGGATCGCCGGGCCGTACCGCACCTCGGCGCCCTTGCGCACGAGCAACGCGCCGAGCTCCTCCGCCCGGCGCGCCGCGGTGATACCCACGACGAACCCGGCCAGCGGAAGGACATCCGTCACGGCGATCCCACTTCGACCACTCCTTCGTTCAGCCGGACCGGGTACACCCGCACCGACACGCCATCCTCGTCGAGGCACACCCCGGTCCGCAGGTCGAACCGCTCCTTGTACACCGGCGAAGCCACCACGGGCACGCCGCCCGCGTCACCGATGATCCCCCTTGACAGCACCGCGGCACCACTGCAGGGGTCGAGGTTCGCCAGCCCGAACCACCGCTGCCCCGGCAGGTGGAAGATCGCCACCTGCTCGCCACTGTCGAGCAGCGCGGCCGCGCCGGACCACTCCGGCACGGCGTCGGCGGGGCACACGGCCACCCAGGTCTTCTCCAGTGAAAGCGTCATCGCACAGCCACCTCCGGGATGCCGAGCAGCACCGGGACCTTCTGTTCCCGTTCGGTCCGGAACGAGATCGTGGGATCCGGCGTGCCCGGCGCGTTGACGAACGAGCTGAACCGCGCGAGCTTCTGCGGGTCCTCCAGCACCCCTCGCCATTCGTCGGCGTAGTCGCCGACGTGCTTGGCCATCGCCGCGTCGAGGTCCTCGCAGATGCCGAGGCTGTCGTCGACGATCACCGCGCGCAGGTGGTCGAGCCCACCGTCCAGCTCCTCGATCCACGGCGCCGTGCGCTGCAGCCGGTCGGCCGTGCGCACGTAGAACATCAGGAACCGGTCGATGGTCCTGATCAACGTCCCCGTGTCCACATCGGACACCAGGAGCTCGGCGTGGCGCGGGGTCAGGCCGCCGTTGCCGCCCACGTAGAGGTTCCAGCCCTGCTCGGTCGCGATGATCCCGAAGTCCTTGCTCCTGGCCTCCGCGCACTCCCGCGCGCAACCGGAAACACCGGACTTGATCTTGTGGGGCGACCGCAGCCCGCGGTACCGCAGCTCCAGTTCGATCGCCAGGCCGACGCTGTCCTGCACGCCGTACCGGCACCAGGTCGAGCCGACGCAGGACTTCACCGTCCGCAGCGCCTTGCCGTAGGCGTGCCCCGACTCGAACCCGGCGTCGACGAGCTGCCGCCAGATCAGCGGCAGCTGGTCGACGGTCGCGCCGAACAGGTCGATCCGCTGCCCACCGGTGATCTTGGTGTACAGCCCGAAATCCAGCGCCACCCGCGCGAGGACCATCAGCTTCTCCGGGGTGATCTCGCCGCCCGGGATCCGCGGCACCACCGAGTAGGTGCCGTTGCGCTGCAGGTTCGCCAGGTACTTGTCGTTGGTGTCCTGCAGCGTCGCCTGCTCGCCGCCGAGGATGTGCCCGTTGCCCAGCGTGGCCAGGATCGACGCCACCGCGGGCTTGCAGATCGCGCAGCCGTCGCCCTTGCCGTAGCGCGCGATCACCTCGCTGAACGTGACGATCCTCGTCGCCTGGACGATCGTGAACAGCTCGGCACGCGACTGCGTGAAGTGCTCGCACAGCGCCTTCGACTGCTCAACGCCACAGGACGTGAGCAGCTTCGCCAGCAGCGGGACACACGAACCACAGGTCGTGCCCGCCCGGGTGCACGCCTTGACCTTCGGCACCGAATCGCAGCCCTGCTCGTGGATCGCGGTGGTAATGTCCCCTTTGGACACTCCGTTGCACGAGCAGATCTGCGCCTGGTCCGGCAGCGCGTCGACGCCGACCCCGCCGCCGCCCCCGGCCGGAGCCAGGATCGCACCCGGCTCGCCGGGCAGTGCCCGGCCGACCAGCGTGCGCAACGTGTTGTAGTCACTCGCGTCACCGACCAGCACGCCGCCAAGGAGGGTCTTCGAGTCGTCGGAAATCACGAGCTTCTTGTACGAACCCGCGACGGCGTCGTTGAAGACGACCTCCAGCGAGCCCTCGGTCGCGGCGTGGGCGTCGCCAAAACTCGCGACGTCGACGCCCATCAGCTTCAGCTTCGTGGACGTGTCCGGTTCCGGGAACTCCGCCGACCCACCCGTCAGCCCGGCCGCGACGACCTCGGCCATCGCGTAGCCCGGCGCGACAATGCCGTACACGCGCCCCTCGACCGCCGCGCACTCGCCGATCGCGTAGACCCGCGGATCCGAAGTCCGGCAGGACGAATCGACCAGTACGCCGCCACGCGGCCCCAGTTCGAGGCCGGACGAGCGGGCGAGGTCGTCACGCGGCCGGACCCCGGCCGAGAACACGACCAGGTCGACGTCGAGTTCGGTGCCGTTGCCGAGTTTCGCCAGCAGCCGCTCACCGTCCACCTCGATGGCGTCCGTGGACGTTCCAGTGTGGACGGTCACGTCGAGCGCGGCGATGAGCCGCCGCAGCAGCCCGCCCCCGCCGTCGTCGATCTGCAACGGCATCAGGCGTGGCGCCATCTCGACGACGTGTGGCGACAATCCCATGTCACGCAACGCCTTGGCAGCCTCCAGTCCGAGCAGGCCACCACCGATCACCACCGCCGAGCGACGGCCGCGGCCGGGGCGACCGGCGGCCACCCGGATGGCGTCGAGGTCCTCGATGGTCCGGTAGACGAAGCAGCCGGGCAGATCGTGCCCCGGCACGGGGGGCACGAACGGCCGGGAGCCGGTCGCCAGTACCAGCGCGTCGTAGCGCTGCTCGAACCCGGACTCGGTGACCACCACCCGCCGCTCTCTGTCCACGGAGGACACCGCGTCGCCGAGCCGGAGCTCGACCAGGTCGTCACCCTCGTACTCCGCACCGGGCAGCGCCAGCGCCGCCGGGTCCCAAGTCTCCACATAGGACGTCAGGGCAACTCGATCGTACGCGGGACGGGGTTCTTCGCCCAGTACGACCACCCGCCATTCCCCGGCGGAGTCCTCCGCCCGCACCGCCTCGACGAGGCGGTGGGCGACCATGCCGTGACCGGCGACGACCAGCGTGGGCATCAGACCTCCGTACCCGCGAGGGCCAGCCCTCGCGCACTCGGCTCGGTAGCGGGCTTGCGCAGGTAGACCGCCCAGGTGACGACGAAACAGATTCCGTAGAACACCAGGAAGCCGACGAACGCGGGCACCCCGCTCTTCGTGTCGGTGAACGACTGGCGGAACGCCAGGTTGATGAACAGCCCGCCCATCGCGCCGATCGCGCCGGCGAGCCCGATGAGCGCCCCGGACAGTCGCCGGGCCTTCAGCAGTTCGACGGCCTCTTCGGCGCCTTCGGTGATCGCCACCTTGGCCTTCGCCCGGAAGATCGCCGGGATCATCTTGTAGGTCGAGCCGTTGCCGACTCCGGCGAGTACGAAAAGGACGATGAACGCGACCGTGAACAGTCCCAGCGACTTCGACGTCGAGGCCAGGATCAGGACCACTGTGCACAGTGCCATCCCGACGAAGGTGACGAAGGTGACCTTGCCGCCGCCGATCCGGTCGGACAGCCAGCCGCCGGCGGGCCGCGCCAGCGAGCCCAGCAGCGGGCCGAGGAACGTGACGGCCGCGGCCTGCAGTGGCGTGCGGCCGAACTGGTTCTGCAGCACCAGGCCGAAGGCGAAGCTGTAACCGATGAACGAGCCGAACGTGCCGATGTAGAGCAGCGACATCACCCAGGTGTGCGGGTCCTTGACGACCTCGCGCATGGCCTTGGTGTCACCGCGGACGCTCACCAGGTTGTCCATTTTCAACGCCGCGAAGGTGGCCGCGACGACGATCAGCGGGATGTAGGCGTAGAGCACGATCCTGGGCGCGGTCGCGCCCGCCGTCCCGATGACCAGCAGGCCGACCAGCTGAATCGCGGCCACACCGAGGTTTCCGCCACCGGCATTGAGCCCGAGCGCCCAGCCCTTGGACTTCTCCGGGTAGAACGTGTTGATGTTGGTCATCGACGAGGCGAAGTTGCCGCCGCCGACGCCGCCCAGCGCCGCGACGAACAGGAACATGCCGAACGAAGTCCCCGGGTGCAGCACGATCGTGGCCAGCACGGTCGGGATCAGCAGCAGCGTGGCGCTGACGACCGTCCAATTGCGACCGCCGAACTTCGCCACGGCGAACGTGTAGGGCAGCCGCATGAGCGCGCCCACCAGTGTCGGCGTGGAGACCAGGAGGAACTTGTCCCCCGCCGAGAGGCCGTAGGCGGGCCCCATGAACAGGACCATCACCGACCAGAGGCTCCAGATCGAGAACCCGATGTGCTCGGCGAGGATGGAGAACCACAGGTTCCGCCGGGCGATCTTCTTCCCGGTCGCCTCCCAGAACGTCTCGTCCTCCGGGTTCCAGTGCTCGATCCAGCGTTTGCCACGGTGCTCGGTGGTGGTGGTCATCGCGTCCTCCTTCGTGGGTGTGTTCACTGGGCCACTAGCCAGTCGGCGACCGCGCACACCGTGTCGCGGCAACTCCCGCACCCGGTGGTGGCTCTGGTCGCTTCGGCCAGCGCGGGGACGTCGGTGGCCCCAGCTCGCCAGGCCTCGACGAGACGGCCCTTGGTCACGGAGTTGCAGCGGCAGATCAGGGCCGACGCCGGCAGGTCGGCCGGGCTCGACGCCGGTGCCGCGCCCGCGGGCAGCGCGCGTCCGAAAAGGACGGACAGCCGGTCCTCGGGCACCGGGATGCCGCGATCGTGCAGCTGGGTGATCATCGCCGCGGAATCGGGCAGCCCCAGCAGGATCGCGCCCGCGACCCGGTCGTCGCGGACGACGAGCTTGGCATAGCGGCCGCGTTCCGGGTCGGCGAACGAGAGCACCTCGCCGTCCGCCTCGTGGTCTCCGATCGCGGCGAGGTCGATGTCGCGCGCCTTCAGCCTGGTCACCGGCGCCGTGCCGCGGTAGCGCGCGGCGGAGTCCGTACCGGTCAACAGGTCGGCGAGCACGGCGGCCTGCTCCCACGCGGGCTGCACGAGCCCGGAGATCGTGCCGGGATGGCGGACGCAGTCGCCGAGCGCGTGGATCCGGCCGTCGCTGGTGCGCAGGGCGTCGTCGACCAGAATCCCACGGTCGACGCTCAGCCCGGCTTCCTCGGCCAGCGCGGTTTCCGCGCGGACGCCGGTGCAGACGACGACCAGGTCGGCCGGGATGTGGGAGCCGTCGTCAAGCTTGAGGCCGTCGCCGGGCAGGTACCGCGCGGCGCCGACGCCGAGCCGGAACGTGACACCGAGTTTGGTGAGACTCTTGACGAGCACACCCGCGGCGCCCGCGTCGAGCTGCCGTTCCATGACGTGCGACGCCGGATGCACCACAGTGACCAGGTTCCCTCGGCCCGCCAGTCCCCGCGCGGCTTCGAGGCCGAGCAGGCCACCGCCGAGCACGGCGACCGGCGCGCCCAGTTTGGCGGCTTCGAGGATCCGGGCGCAGTCGTCGAGCGACCGGAACGCGACGACGTCGTCGCCCTGCTCGAGCCCCTCGACCGGCGGAAGCCATGGACTGGCACCGGTCGCGATCACCAGCGCGTCGTAGTCCACAGTGGACCCGTCGGAAAGCTCGACCCGGCGGAGCCCCCGGTCGATCCGGGTGGCGGTGATGCTCGTGCGGAGGTCGACGTGGTGCCGCTCGGCCCAGTCCTCGTCGTGCAGGCGAACGGTTTCCGCCCGCATGGTGCCCGCGACGACGGCCGAGAGAAGGACCCGGTTGTAGGCGGGGTGCGACTCCGCACCGAGCACGGTCAACGCGACCCGCTCCCCGGCCGGGTCACGCCGCCGGATCTCGTCTGCCAGCCGGGAGCCCGCCATGCCGTAACCGAGCACGACCACTCTGCGGGGGCTCACGCGGCACCCTCCACAGGGGACAGTGCGACCGCGCACACCTTGAACTCGGGCATCCGGCTGACCGGGTCGAGCGCGGGGTTCGTGAACAGATTCGCCCGTTGCTCGCCGGGGAAGTGGAACGGCAGGAACACGACGTCGGGCCGGAGCGTGCTCACGTACCGCGCCCGCGCGACGGTCTCGCCGCGGCGCGAACGGACCACGGCCAGTTCGCCGTCGGTGACACCCGCCCTGGCCGCGGTGTCGGGATGGACCTCCACGTAGACCTCCGGCACCATGTCGTTGAGCTCACCGATGAGCCGGGTCTGCGCGCCCGACTGGTAGTGCTGCAGCACGCGGCCGGTGGTGGCCAGCAGCGGGAAGTCGTCGTCGGGCGCCTCGGCCGGGCCGACGTGGTCGACCGGCACGAACCGGGCCCGGCCGTCGGCGTGGCCGAACCGGTCGAGGAACAGCCGTGGCGTGCCGGGATGGGTTTCGCCGGGCACCGGCCAGTGCAACGCCTCGCCCGCGCGCAACCGGCCGTAGGTCACGCCGGAGTAGTCGGCGACCCCGCCCTTCGACGCCGCGCGCAGTTCGGTGAAAACGGTTTCGGCGTCGGCGGGAAACCGCCCGGCGGGCTGCCCGAGGCGCGCGGCGAGCTCCGAAAGGACAGTCAGGTCTGTCCTTACTCCCTGCGGCGGGTCGAGTGCCTTGGTGCGCAACAGGATCCGGCCTTCGAGATTGGTCATCGTGCCCTCCTCCTCGGCCCACTGCGTGACCGGCAGGACGACGTCGGCGAGCGCGGCGGTCTCCGAGAGGACCAGATCGGCCACCACCAGGAAGTCCAAAGCGGACAGTCGTTCTTGGACGGCGGCGGAGCGGGGCGCCGAGACGACCACGTTGCTGCCGAACACCATCAGCGCGCTCGGGCCGTCTTCCCTGCCGAGCGCGTCGAGCAGTTCCACGGCCGATCGCCCCGGGCCGGGCAGCGATTCCGGTGGCACGCCCCAGACACCCGCGACATACTCGCGGGCGGCGGGGTCGTCGATCTTGCGGTAGCCGGGCAGCTGGTCGGCCTTCTGCCCGTGCTCACGCCCGCCCTGACCATTGCCCTGGCCGGTCAGGCAGCCGAAACCGGAACCCTGGCGGCCGGGCAGGCCCAGCGCGAGCGCCAGGTTGATCCACGCGCCGACCATCGCCGTGCCGTTGGCGTGCTGCTCGGTTCCGCGCGCGGTCAGCACATACGCGTTGCGTGCGGCCGCGAGCTTGGCGGCGGCGCGACGTTGATCCGCGGCGGCCACGCCGGTCACCTGCTCGACGCGCTCCGGCCACCAGGACGCCGCCGTTCGCCAGACCTCGCCGAACCCAGTGGTCCGCTCATCCACATAGGACTGACGAAGATGGCCGTCGGCGACCACGGCATGCAGGATTCCCAGTGCCAGTGCGAGATCCGTCCCGGGCGCGGGCGCGAGGTGCAGGCTCGCCAGCTCGGCGGTCGGGGTGCGGCGCGGGTCGACGACGATGAGATCGGCGCCGCGCAGGTGCTGGGTGAACGGCGGCATGGTCTCCGCCGGGTTCGCCCCGATAAGCAGCACGGCGTCGGCGTCGCCGAGATCCGTGACGGGGAAGGGCATCCCGCGATCGACCCCGAATGCCTTGATCCCCGCCGCGGCCGCCGAGGACATGCAGAACCGGCCGTTGTAGTCGATCTGCGACGTGCCGAGCGCGACCCTGGCGAACTTGCCGAGCAGATAAGCCTTTTCGTTCGTGAGCCCGCCGCCGCCGAAGACGGCGACGGAATCGGCGCCCTTGGTCAGCCGGAGCTCCGCGAGCCGCCTGGCGATGAGGTCCAGCGCGTCCGGCCAGCTCGCGGGGCGCAGCTCACCGCCGGTGCGGATCAGCGGGGTCGTCAGCCGCGAGGGCGAACTGAGCAGTTCGCCCGCCGTCCAGCCCTTCTGGCACAGGCCACCGCGGTTCACCGGGAACTGCCTCGGCGACACCTTGGCGCCGTCCAGGCTCATCCCGCACTGCAGCGCGCAGTAGGGGCAGTGGGTGTCCACGACGGTCGTGGCTTCGGCGAGCAGCGACACGGGGACCTCCTCCGGCTTCGGGATGCCCGAACGCTAAGGAGGCCGTGTTACCTGGAAACGCCCGGATGTTTCGGGCAGTTGACATTGCGGGCGGTCACGCGCGGGTGCGCGGTGAGGTCGGCACCAACCACAACACCCCCCGGACACCGTGTCGACTGCCCCTGAAGGCCACCATGACGGCGTTTAACGCCGTCATGGTGGCCTTCAGGGGCACGCGCGGACGTAACCAACGCCACAGCGGAGGAGCTCAGATGAACTCGCTGACCTCGCGGGCCGCGGCGCGCAGGCCGTCGAGCGCGGCGCGGGTGGACTTCGGGTCGAGCGCGTTCGCCGCGAGCCGGAAGAGCACCGCGCGCAACAGCAGCTGCGGCCATTCGGGCAGGTGGGACCAGCGGTCGAGGAGCTCGAAACCCGCGCCGCCCCAGGCCAGCGCGTCGACCGCGACCACGGCGGCGCCCCACTCGGCGGGCCGGTAGTACGGGACGAAGTCGACCAGGCCCGGCGCCTGGTCCCCGTCGAACAGCAGCCCGGCCAGCAGCTCGGCGTGCACGACCTGGTCCGGCAGCTTCACCGGACGGCGTGCCCCGGCCAGCACCTCGAACCAGCGGCCACCCTTGGCCTCCTCGAGCGGGAGCTCGAGCTCCTCCCAGGCGAGCTTGTCCGCGGCGGCCTCGACGTCGGCGCGCTGGGCGAGGAACCCCGGACGGGGGAACTCGGCGGTGGCCCGATGCAGCCTGATCGCGGCGAGCACGGCTTCCTCACCCCGATGGTCGGCCGCGCCGGAGACGAACCGGTTCGCCTGCCAGCCACCCACGATGTGCCGCCCGTCGGTCGAGCGCACCGGCTTGGCGACCCGCAGCCCCGGCACGTCGACCCGCTCGAGCGCGCGAGCCGTCCACACCGACCGCGCCTTGTCGACGACCGGCTTCAGCACCAGCTCCCCGGACCGCCACGAACGCGAATCCGGCAGCCGCACCAGACCGTCGACAACGCCACCGAACGCCTTGCAGACGTGCTCGGGGGGACAGGCGAGGGAGGACCGCACACCGCGTGACGTTACCCGGCCGAGTGTTCCACGAACGAGAAGACTCGCTGGTCACACTCGCAATTGGCGCAAAAGGGAGCAAGGGACCTTTGCTGCCGCCGGGGGCGATAGCAAAGGTCCCTTGCTCCTGTTTTACGACTCGAGCCGGATCAGTAGGTGGGGAGGCTCTGGTCGATCTGCCTTGCCCAGGCCAGCACACCGCCACCGAGGTGGGTCGCGTCCTTGAACCCGGCCTTGTGCAGGGCCGCGAGCGCCTCGGCCGAGCGCGCGCCGGACTTGCAGTGCAGCACGATCGGCTTGTCCTGCGGCAGCTCGGCGAGCGCCTCACCCGAAAGGATCCTGTCCTTCGGGATCAGCTTCGCACCCTTGATGTTGACGATCTCGTACTCGTGGGGTTCGCGGACGTCGATGAGGGCGAAGTCGTCGCCGTTGTCGAACTTGGCCTTGAGCTCGGCGGGGGTGATGGTGCTGCCCGCCGCCGCGTTGGCGGCCTCGTCCGAGACCACGCCGCAGAACGCGTCGTAGTCGATCAGCTCGGTGATCTTCGGGGTCGCCGGGTCCTTGCGGATCTTGACCTCGCGGTAGCGCATCTCCAGCGCGTCATAGCTGATCAGGCGCCCGAGCAGCGGCTCGCCGATGCCGGTGATGAGCTTGATCGCCTCGTTGACCATGATCGAGCCGATCGACGCGCAAAGCACGCCCAGCACGCCGCCCTCGGCGCACGACGGGACCATGCCGGGCGGCGGCGGCTCCGGGTAGAGGTCGCGGTAGTTCAGGCCGCGGCCGTCCGGCGCGTCCTCCCAGAAGACACTGGCCTGGCCCTCGAACCGGAAGATCGAGCCCCACACGTACGGCTTGCCCAGCAGCACGGCCGCGTCGTTCACCAGGTAGCGGGTGGCGAAGTTGTCCGTGCCGTCGAGGATCAGGTCGTACTGGGCGAACAGTTCGAGCGCGTTGGCGCTCTCGAGCCGGTCCGTGTGCAGGTGGACCTTCACGAACGGGTTGATCTCGGCGATCGACTCCTGGGCCGACGCGGCCTTGAGCTTGCCGATGTCGGACTGGCCGTGGATGACCTGGCGGTGCAGGTTCGACTCGTCGACCTCGTCGAAGTCGACGATGCCGAGCGTGCCGACCCCGGCCGCGGCCAGGTAGAGCAGCGCCGGACTGCCGAGGCCACCGGCGCCGATCACCAGCACCTTCGCGTTCTTCAACCGCTTCTGCCCGGTCACCCCGACGTCCGGGATGATCAGGTGACGGCTGTACCGGGCCACCTCGTCCTTGGTGAGCTCGGCGGCCGGCTCGACGAGCGGCGGCAGACTGCCTGACATCGGGTCCTCCATCTCGCGTGGAACTGCGTGCTGCGGGGTCGTCGCCCCACACCCCTCGCCGGAGGCGCTGCCCCGGACCTCCGGGGAAGCAGTGGTGGTCGTATCCCAGTATCCCTAACGTCCGCAGGCAAGCGCACCTTCCCAACGTTCATATGCTGGGACTCACCCGGGTGACGGATTCGGCCACGGGTTGTAGCGGCAGACCTTGCCGTCGGCCGGAACGGCCGAATAGTTGCCGGGGTCGACCTTGTTCAGGCCCGCCACATAGTCGTTGGCCACGCCAAAGGTCTGCTGCATCATCACCGGCGCCGCGTCGCCGTTGGCGGGACAGGGCAGGTGGCCGTTCCCGAGCGCGTGCCCGACCTCGTGGTTGATCGCGTACTGCCGGTAGCTCCCGATGTCGGTGCCGAAGGCGAGCGCGCCGCGGATCCAGCGGGCGAGGTTGATCACCACCCGGCGGTCGAACTTGCGGGTGTAGCAGGAGGACTCGTACTTGATCGAGAAGCCGCAGACGTCAGGGCGGTGCGCGGTGTCCGGGGTGGTCAGGCTCAGCCGGAAGCTGGGGTTCGGCTGCGAGGAGTCCACCCGCTGGAACGACACCTTGCCGGTACCCGGCCAGCTGCGCGGCTCCGAGAGAATGCCTTCGACCTGGGAAGCGAACGAGTCGTCCTCGAGGTAGCTCGCCGAGTCGATGCCGTTCTCGACCTCGATCGTGTAGGTGTAGAGCGTGCCCTTGGTGCCGACGCGTTTCCCGAAGCCCGGCGGCACCTTCATCACGTGGTAGGTCCCCGCGCCACCGGCGGTGAACTCGCCGCCAGCGGGCAGCTCGGCGGTCGGGATGTTGAGGTCGACGGGCTTGGCGGGGTTCTCGGGCACGCCGGGCTCGGCCGACGGACTCGGGAGCGGAGCGCCCACGACCACCGCGGGCGGGTTCTCCACCCCGGCGGCGATGGGTTCGGCGGGACCGGTCGCGGTCCGGAACACGATCAGCGCGGTCAGCACGACCATGAGCGGCACGACGTAGACCCGCCAGCCGTACGTCTTGAGGAGCCTCCGGCGCTTCGGCGGCCGCTTGCCACCCTCGACCTGGGGTTTCCACGACGCCTTCAGCGGCTGCGCGCCGCTCCAGCGGCCGCTCTCGCGATATCGGTCCTCACGGATCCGCGGCGCGGGCCTGCCGCCGGGCCGGTACTGCCCGGTCCGAAGATCCTCGGACTGGTCTCGCTCGACGTCTTCCGCCCGGGGCATTTGATAACAATGGCATAACCACGCCCAGGTCGGGAGTACCTTCCTGAAAAGCGGACGACTCAGTTACCGCCGGTGTTGGGCCAGGCGTTGGGACGGCAGACCTTGCCATCCTTGGCCACCTTGCCCTTGTCCCCGCCGGGGACATTGTTGAGCGCGGAGACGTAGTCGTCGGCGACGCCGAAGGACTGCTGCATCATCACCGGCGCGGGACCGCCGTTCACCGGGCAGCCGACGTGCTGGCCGCCGAGCCCGTGCCCGACCTCGTGGTTGATCGCGTACTGGCGGTACAGCCCGAGGTCACCGCTGAACGCCTTCGCGCCGCGGACCCAGCGGGCGAGGTTGATCAGCACCCGCCCCTCGCTACGCCGGTAGCAGGAGGCCTCGGCCTTGATCTGGTAGCCGCACATGTCCGCCCGGTGCGTGGTCTCGGGCGTGGTGAGGCTGACTCGGAAACTCGGGTTCGGAAAGCTGGCGTCCACCCGCTGCAAGGCGAACTTGTTGTTGTACGTCCAGCTCTGCGGGCTCGACAGGGTGGTCTGCACGGCGGCGGCGAAACTGTCGTCGCCCGCGTAGCTGCCCGGGTCGATCCCGTTTTCGACGTCGACCGTGTAGGTGAAGAGCTTGCCGCTGCCGACCTGGTCGCCCTTGCCGGGGATCACGTGGAACGTGCCCTGCCCGGCCTGGGTGAACGGGATGCCCTCGGGAAGCTCGGCCGTCGGGATGTTGAGGTCGACGGGCTTGGCCGGGTTCTCCGGGATGACGTCCGTGCCGCCGTCCGACGGGCCACCGCCCGCGCTGTCGCCGCCGAGGGCGGCGGCCTGGGTCTGCTGGTCGGAGACGATCGGCTCGGCCGGTCCGGTCGCGGTGTTGAACACGACCAGGACGGTCAGCACGATCAGGATCGGGACGGCGTAGACGCGCCAGCCGTAGAGCTTGGTGAACTTGCCGAGCTTCGCGCCGCCGGTGTCGCTCGCGCGGCCGGACCGGCGGGCGGGCTTCTCCTCGACGTCGGCCTCGCTGTCGTGCGGTTTCCACGACGCGCGCAGCGGCTCGGCCGTCGTCCGGCGGCTGCCGGGCCGGTAGCGATCCTCGCTCACCCGCTGGGCAGGCGTGCTGGTCGGCTTGTACTGGCCGGTGCGCAGCGGGACGGAAGTCCGCCGGGACGGCGTGTGCGGCGTACGCCGTGAGGACAACGGGGTCTCCGACCGCCGATCCTCGCTTCGTCCGCTCTGCTTGGCCCGGTCCACCAACCCAGGGTGCCATATCCGGACGGTGCTGCTCTCGGCGACTGGCGGATCACACAGAGATTCGATCCCACCCGGATGGCCTACCAGCTGCCCGCTTCGACGCGCTCCCACATACCCAGAACAGCCTTCGCGACGACGATCGGACGTTCCATCTGCGCCACGTGGCCAGTTCGAGGGAGCACGAGCAGCCGGGCGTTCCGGATCGACCGCGCCGTCCGCGTGGCGCGCTTCACCGAGATCACCCGGTCGTGGAGACCCCAGACGACGAGTGTGGGTGCGGTCACCTTCAGCGCGGACGACCACAGGGACGCCGGGCCGCGGGCCGACCACGCCCGGAAGATGCCGAGAGTGCTGCGGGCCAGCGCGGGCGCCGCCCAGGCGAAGTTCGCCCGCGCGCTGTGCTCCTCCGCCAGCTCGGCGAGCCTGCTCTCCGCGAATTTCTCGGGATGGGCATAACAAAGCCGGATGACCTGGGCGGCGCGCTCACGAGGCCCCAGCGCGGCCAGCCGTTTGCGGACCCCGCGGCCGACCAGCGGCAGGTAGGCCAGCGCCATCTGCGGGTCGGACAGCCGGCGCGGGTCGGGGCGGCGATCGGGCATCGCCGGCGAGATCAGCGTGAGCGTCCGGACCAGCTCGGGCCACCTGGCCGCGACGAGCAGCACGACCGCGCCGCCCATGGAGTTGCCGAGCAGGTGCACCGGACCGGCGCCGAGACCCCGGAGATAGCTCGCGACGACCTCGGCGTGCGCGTCGAGGCTGAAGGCGAACTCGTCGACGGGCTCGGAGAAACCGAAACCGGGCAGATCCAGCGCGGCCCCGTCCGCGAACGGCGAGAGCAGCGCGGCGAGATCCGTCCAGTTCGTCGACGAACCGCCGAGCCCGTGCACGTAGACAGCGGTTTCCGCGCCATTCTCACCGGGCGTGTGCCGTACGTGCAGCGGCGTCCCGCCGAGCTCCTCGACCTTGCCCGGCCAAGGGGGACGGCCCGCGTCCAGCGGCGGCAGCGGGGTGCGCGACAGGGGCACGTGCGTCAAGGGCGCTCGCGCGGCTGCCGGGCCGGGAGGGCGGGAAACTGAGGCGGACACGAGTCCAGGATGCCCCAGGCTTGGCAATTCGGCCGTACCCGCGAGTAATGTCATGAGCACTTCACGCGGTGGTGACCCCGCCCGGTGGAGCCGCTCGACTGGAGGAATCATGACGGAGATGGCGCGACTGCAGCCACGAGGTGTCCGCCTGCCACGGACGGAACGCCGTGCGCAGCTATTGGCGGCCGCCCAGCGGGTCTTCGCCGACAACGGCTACCACGCGGCCGCGATGGACGAGATAGCCGAAGAGGCCGGTGTCAGCAAACCGGTGCTCTACCAGCACTTTCCCGGCAAACTCGACCTCTACATCGCGTTGCTGGAGAGTCACGTCGACGAGCTGCTCGGCCGCGTCAAGGGCGCGCTCGAGTCGACCAGCGACAACAAACAGCGCGTGCCCGCGACCGTCGGGGCCTTCTTCGACTTCGTGGACAACGACGCCGGCGCGTTCCGGATGGTCTTCGAATCGGATCTGCGCGGCGAACCCGCCGTGCAGGAGGCCGTGGACCGCGCCACTTCGGCGAGCGTGGACGCGATCACCGAGACGATCACCGCCGACGCGGGCCTCGACGAGGACAAGGCCCGGCTGCTGGCGGTCGGGCTCGTCGGGCTGAGCCAGGTGAGCGCCCGCTTCTGGCTCGCCCACCACAGCTCGATGAGCAAGGAAGAGGCTGTCGCGCTGACGGCGAACCTCGCCTGGCGGGGCATCGGCGGCGGGTTCCCGCTTTCGCACTGATCCCGAGACACCCGAACAGGAGCAAGGGACCTTTGCTGCCGCTCCGGCGAAGCGATAGCAAAGGTCCCTTGCTCCTGTTTACGCTTTCGTCACCGAAGAGCCACGCGGCGAGCCGGTGAACTGCGGCGATGATCGCGGCCACCTGGTCAGAAGTCCCTGAAGGCCACCTTCACGGCATCTAACGCCGTCAAGGTGGCCTTCACGGCATCACCACAGCGGTCACATGCGGATCAAACGGGCACAATTAGGGCGTTTGTGTTCCTTGTGGACGGTCGCGGCCCCCCTGCCGGACTCCCGCGCCTCGTGGCGACGCCTGAAGGTCGCCCTTGTCAGGTTCACCGTTGCAAGGGCGACCTTCAGCAGCCTGCAGAGCTTCCCGAATCGGTCAGATGAGGATGAATCAGGCATAATTGCGGTGTTCGTGTCTCTTGTGAACGGTCCGCTGCTCATTCTCCCGGGGCGAGTGACAATAGTGCGATAGCAAAGGTCCCTTGCTCCCGTTTTGAGCGTTTGTGCTGTTCAGCGCCTCACGACGGAGCGGACCAGTGTGAGGATCCGGTCCCCGACCTCGTTCGCGCGCTCCTGCGGGAGCATGTGGCCCGCTCCCGGATACCGGACGAACTCGGCGTCGGGGAGCTCGTCGGCGATCACCTTCGCGTGCGCGAGCGGGCACAGGCGATCGCTCTCACCCACCAGGACCACCGCGGGCGTGCCGCGAAGCGCGGCCAGTGCGACCTTGCAGTCGTGGCGGGAGATCGCGTCCTGGAATCCGGCGACGCTGGCCGGATGGGCGCAGAGGAGCTGGTCGGTGACCGAATCCACGTCCGAGCGGCGCGGGTGCGAGCCGAAGACCAGGAAGCGCGCGCCGGGCCGGACCATGGCCGGGGACAGCGGCAGGGCGTCACGCCGCTGCCTGGCCAGCAATTTCGCCAGGCGGCGTTCGAACTTCGCCGCCCCGGTGCCCGCGATGCCCGGCAGACCGAGGGTGATGCGGTCCATCTGGCCAGAGGAGGTCGCCACGAAGGCGGCCCCGGCCACGCGCTCGGCCACCAGGTCAGGGTGGCGGCGGGCCAGTTCCATGATCGTCATGCCGCCCATCGAGTGCCCGGCCAGCACGAGCGGACCAGCCGGCGCGTGGTCGGCGATGAGCTCGGCCAGGTCGTCGGCGAGGGTCGCGATACTCGCCGTGCCCGGCTTGGCCGGGGCCGAGCCGCCGTGCCCGCGCAGGTCGTAGCGCAGCACGCGGATCGACGGGCCGAGCCGAGCCACGACGCCGTCCCAGGTCCGATGATCCTGGGTCCACCCGTGCACCAGCACCAGGGTGACCTCGGAATCCACCGGCCCGCTCGACTCGACGTGCAGCGCCGTGCCGTCGCTAGTCACGAAACGATGACCACGCGACGGGTCCCAGGAGACCGAGTCGCGCTGCGCTTGGCAGGCCGTCATCGCTTCGCCGGCAGCAGGAAGGACTTGCGCCAGAAGAACATTCCCGGCCTGCCGACCAGGCCGGACTCCTGCAGGAACGGCATGATCTTCTCGCCTGCCCAGGCGACGCTGCCCTTCCACTCCGGGTTGGTCATCGCCGCCTTGACGCCTTCGCGCGGATCGATCCCGACGGCCTTGTAGACGTTGGGGTTGATGAACGCGCGGGTCACGAAGAACGAGATCACCGCGATGATGAACTGCTGGTAGACGATCTCCGCCTTGTTCAACTTCGCCATGCCACGGGTCACCTCTTCCCGCGCGAAAGTCACGTGGCGGGCCTCTTCGAGCACGTGGATCCGGTTCACCATCCGCACCAGCGGCTGGATCTCGGGGTCGTTCATCTGCTCGCGCTGCAGCCGGTCCAGCACCTCTTCGGCGACCAGGATCGCGCCGTAGCGGGCGGGCCCGTAGCTGATCGACGGCATGAGCTTCGCGAGCTTGCGCAGCCAGGGAACCGGGCCGTACGCGGGGCAGCCGATGCGGGCCGCCATCCGCGCGAACATCGTCGAGTGCCGGCACTCGTCGGCGATCTCGGTGAGCGCGTACTGCGCGTGCGCCGTCGTCGGGTCCTGCTCGTAGACGTCCTTCAGCAGCATCTGCATGAGCAGGATCTCAAACCACAGCCCGGTGGTCGCGACGCTGGCGACCTCGTGTTTGCCCAGCTCGATGCGCTGCTCCGGGGTCAACGTGTCCCACAGCGGAGTGCCGTAAAGAGAGGAGCGCTTTTCGGGGATGAAGCGCTTGCCCTCCACCAGCGGGGCTTCCCAGTCGATGTCGACGTCGGGATCGTAGAACTTGTTCGCCGACGACTTCAGCAGCCGCTCCGCGGTCTTGTCGCGATCGGTTTCCTTCAGCGTCCGCGTCATTGCCGACACGTCCTTCCGTGTGACCCAGATTATGTAACTTCGAGTAACAGTTACCTCTGGTAGCATGACTCCCGTGATCGAACGTGTCAAGCGCTCCAGCAAGCACCCGAGCAAGCACCCCGCGGCGGGTGACGCCGACACCGGCGACGCCCGGCGGGATCGCTGGCGCAAGCACCGGATAGCCCGCCGCAAGGAGTTCGTGGAGGCGGCACTGCGGGCACTCGACAAACACGGCCCGGACCTGGGCATGGAGGACGTCGCCGCCGAAGCGGGCGTGACGAAGCCGGTGCTCTACCGGCATTTCGACGACAAGGCCGACCTGTATGTGGCACTGGGCCAGCGCGGCACGGAGATCCTTTTCGAGCGGCTGATCCCGGCCATCAACGCGGAGCTCGCACCGGTGCCGCGGATCCGGATGGCCCTCGACGCGTTCTTCACCGTCATCGAGGAGCACCCGAACCTCTACAGCCTCTTGGCGCGCGGCACCCTGCAGGGCAAGCCGGTCGACTCGGACGTCGTCGCGGAGGACAAGGAACTGATCGCGACGGCGCTGACCGCGCTGCTCGGCGACTACATGCGGATGTTCAACATGGACTCCGGCGCCGCCGAACCGTGGGCGCACGGCATCGTCGGCATGGTCCAGAACACCGGTGAATGGTGGCTCGAGCGGCGCTCGATGGGCCGCGACGCGGTGGTCGAGTACCTCACGCAGATCATCTGGGCCGCCATCGACGGGCTGACCCGGCAGCAGGGCGTGGTCATCGACCCGAACGTGCCGCTGGAAGCCAACAAGGTCGTGCAGATGACCAAGAACCAGCAGGAACCCCGGTCAGAGACAGACGCCGGCTGAGCACGAGGAGCATCCGATGAGCGACGAGCACGACGAAGACGGCTACACCGGCGAAGCGACCCTCGTGGTCGACGGCACCGAGCTGGCCGTCCAGGTGGACCTGCGAGGCTACTTCCAGCCCATCGACGGGTTCTACCGCTGGTACGGCCGCATCGCGGTGAACGACCAGGTCACGGAGCTGGCGGGCGGCAAGAAGAAGACCGTCGAGCTCCGGGCGGGCGAGTACACCGCCCAGGGCGAGCTCTCCGACCCCGACCCCTGGGGCCGCTACCGCGTGATGGGCACCAGCACCCCGCCCTTCCACGTGCCGACCACGCTCGAGGAACTCAACGCCTGACCTGGGCTTTCCCGCGAAAAAGGGATCGGGGGACTTTACTGTCGCCGAGGCGGCAGTAAAGGTCCCCCGCTCCCTTTTCCCAGGTCCGTTCATCTCACTCGGGACGAAGAGCCGCGTCAGCTGCCGACGGCGAACCCGACCTTGCGCACGTCGGACGGCGCGATTTCGACGTAGGCGATCCGCTCGGCGGGGATGATGTACTTCCGCCCCTTTTCGTCGTCGAGGCGGAACAGCCCGTCACTGGCCTTCAAGGCTTCGGCGACCAGCTTCTCGACCTCGTCGGCGGGCTGGGCACTGGACACTACGAGCTCGCGCACGGTGTCCTTGATGCCGATCTTGACCTCCACGTGGGACCTCCGCTTGAGAATCGATTTACTTCCTGACCAAGGCTAGCCGAACACCGGCTCAGCCGAGCCCGAGCACCTGCATACGTTTGGTGTGTCCCTGCTGCAACCGGCGGAACAGCGCGGCGATTCCCGACAGGTCGCCCGAGCCGCTGATGATCAGCTCGGCGAGCCCGTCCCGCTCCGCGACCACGTATTGGGCCTGGGTGAGCGCCTCGCCCAGCAGCCGCCTGCCCCACAGCGCGAGCTTGTCCTTGGTCTTCGGGTCGGCCGCGATCCCGGCGGCGACTTCGCGCTCGGCGAACGCGGAATGCCCGGTGTCGGCGAGCACGGTCAGGACGAGGTCCTTGGTCTCCGGGTCGAGCCAGCTGGCCATCTCGCGGTACAGGTCCGCGGCGAGCCCGTCACCTACGTAGGCCTTGACCAGCGATTCGAGCCACGATTTCGGCGCGGTCTTGGAGTGCCAGGCGTCGAGGTGGTGGCGGAACGGCGTCATCGCGTCCTCGATCGCCACGCCGTGCCCGGCGAGATGCTTCGACAGCAGGTCGTAGTGACCGATCTCCGCGGCGGCCATGGAGGCCAGCGCGGCCCGCCCGGACAGGGTCGGCGCGGTGCGCGCGTCCTCCGCCATCCGGTCGAACGCGGACAGTTCGCCGTAGGCGAGCACGCCGAGCAGGTCGACGACCCCTTCGACGATGCCTTCACTGATCTGCTTTCCCTCAGTCACGGCCAGAAGGGTATCTCCGAACACCCTCACCCGGCCGCGAGGAGACCGATCCCACGCCGCCCGGCATGGCCAGTACTGTCGAAAAACTGCTGACCAGGTAGACTGCGGTGGCTATTGACAGATCTTCCGCTTGTCGATCCGGCGTCCCTGGGGCGAATCGGGCGAAGCAGTTCGCAGCCGGCCGCACAGCCGGGCGCCATCGCGGGCGGAGACGGCGAGACGAGTGGCCAGTCCATTTCGGCCCGTCGAGCAAGTAGCGAGCGGGATGGACCCATCCGGCTCGCGCAACTGATGTGCGTGCACGCCTCTTGCGGCATTCCCGCGAAGGACCGGCTTCGGCGCCACCAAGGCGCTGGATCGAACGGATTCTCGTGGTCGAGTGTCGATCGGTCACCAGGGTTGTGCGCGCTGGTTACGAGAGAGGCGATCACCCTGACGAACACGTCCGAAACAGAAGAAACCAACCCGGCAATCGAGTTGGAGCACAGCGAGAGCGGCCCCGCCGTCCTCGACACCTCCCACCCGCTGCAGGCAGGCGCGCCCGTCGCGCCCGAGGACCCGACCTTCGCGTCGTTCGGCGTCAAGCCGGAGATCGTGCAGGCGCTGGCCGAGGTGGGCATCGAGCGCACCTTCGCCATCCAGGCCCTCACCCTGCCGCTGGCGATGGCGGGCGACGACCTGATCGGCCAGGCCCGCACGGGCATGGGCAAGACACTGGGCTTCGGCGTCCCGCTGCTGCACCGCGTGGAGGTCCCCGGCGACGGCACCCCGCAGGTGCTCGTCGTGGTCCCGACCCGCGAGCTGTGCGTCCAGGTCGCCGCCGACCTCAAGGGCGCGGGCAAGCACCTGGGCATCCGCACGCTGGCCATCTACGGCGGCCGCCCGTACGAGACCCAGACCGAGGCCCTGCGCAAGGGCGTCGACGTGGTCATCGGCACCCCTGGCCGCCTGCTCGACCTGGCCGAGCGGAAGGACCTGGTGCTCGGCAAGATCCGCGGCCTTGTCCTCGACGAGGCCGACGAGATGCTCGACCTCGGCTTCCTGCCCGACATCGAGCGCATCCTGCGGATGGTGCCGGACAAGCGCCAGACGATGCTGTTCTCGGCGACCATGCCCGGCCCGATCATCACGCTGGCCCGCACGTTCCTCACCCAGCCGACGCACATCCGCGCCGAGGAGAACGACGCCGGCGCCATCCACGAGCGCACCACCCAGTTCGTCTACCGGGCGCACTCGATGGACAAGGCCGAGCTGGTCTCCCGCGCGCTGCAGGCCACCGACCGCGGCCTGACGATGATCTTCACCCGCACCAAGCGCACCGCGCAGAAGGTCGCCGACGACCTGGCGGAGCGCGGTTTCGCCGCCGCCGCGGTCCACGGCGACCTCGGCCAGGGCGCGCGTGAGCAGGCGCTGCGCGCCTTCCGCGCCGGCAAGGTCGACGTGCTGGTCGCCACCGACGTGGCCGCCCGCGGCATCGACGTCGACGACGTCACGCACGTGTTCAACTACCAGGCCCCGGACGACGAGAAGACCTACGTCCACCGCATCGGCCGCACCGGCCGCGCGGGCAAGACCGGCGTCGCGATCACGCTGGTCGACTGGGACGACATGCCGCGCTGGAAGCTGATCTCCGACACCCTCGGCCTGGACAAGCCCGAGCCCGTCGAGACGTACTCGTCCTCGAAGCACCTGTTCACCGACCTCGGCATCCCCGAGGGCACCACCGGGCGGCTGCCGCTGTCCAAGCGCACCCGCGCGGGCCTGTCGGCCGAGGTGGAAGAGGACCTGGGCGGCAAGCGCCGCGGCCCGAAGGGCAGGTCCGGCGCCGGATCCGGCCCCGCGCCCGAGGAAGACTCGCCCACCCGCAAGCGCGCTCGCGCGCCGCGCCGCCGCACCCGTGGCGGCGGCTCGGACTCGGCCGCCGAGGGTGAAGCCACCCCCGGCACCGCGGCCACGAGCGAGGCACCCGCCGCTGACGACTCCACCGCCGAGAACGGCGAAGGCGGCCGCGGCCGTCGTCGTCGCAGCCGTGGTGGCGGCGCGAAGCCGAGCACCGAGGCGACCGGTCCGGTCGTGGAGAAGGAAGCCGGTGAGAACGGCGAGCGTCCGGCACGTCGCCGTCGCCGTCGTCGTCCCGCGGTCTCCTCCGACAACGCGACATCTGATACACCTTCGTCGGCAGAGTAAGCACCACCCACCGCCGAAGTCGGGAGTCAAGGCACGTGAGCGAGCCCTGGGACGGCGTTCCGGAGAATGATCCGGCACGGCGAACGGACTTGGACGGCGTGCCCGCCGCTCCTGCCGAGGAAACGGACCGCCCCGGCGGTTCCTACGGTGCCGAAGACGTGCTGGCGCCGTCCCCCAGCGGGGACGGCGCCGCCCGGCACAACCGGGCGTCCCGATCGTCGCCGTGGAACCGCGGCCGTGACCGGCTCATCGCCGCCACGATCGCGGTCGTCGTCCTGATCACCGCGTCGATCATCGCGCTGACCAGCGAAAGCAACGCCACGGACACCACGGTCGCGACGACGCCCGTTCCCCTTCCCGCGGCACCCGGCGCGGTCCCCGGCTCGCTGACCGAGCTGTGGCAGGCCCGCAGCGCCGCCACCCCGACTCCGATCGGCGAGTCCGACACGGTGGTCACCGCGGACGACGGCGAAGTCGCCGGACGTGACCCGCTGACCGGCAAGATCCGCTGGCACTACAGCCGCGACCTGCAGTTCTGCACCGTGGCGGACGGTTTCTCCAAGGTCAACGCGGTCTACCGCAACGGTGACAGCTGCAGCGAGATCACCCAGCTGGACCCCGCCACCGGCCGCCGCACCGCCCAGCGCAACGGGGACGCCGAGCTCGGCACCCAGCTGATCGGGGACGGCGGGCACGTCACCGCGACCGGCAAGAAACTGCTCAACACCTGGCGTGACGACCTCGTCCTGAGCGTGGAGTACGGCAAGGTCCCCGCGATCGTGAACCCGGACAAGCAGCCGCGCACGGGCTGCACCTACGGCACGGTCGCGGCGGCGGCGAGCAAGGTCGGCGTGATCGAGCGCTGCGAAGGCGACCCGGCCGACAGGCTCACCGTCTTCAAGACGAACGGCGAGCACTCCGACGCCCCCCAGTCGGTCTTCAGCTCCGTACTGGCCGGGCGGCAGGCCAAGGTCGTCGCGATGTCCGGCGACTTCACCGCTGTCGCGCTCCCCGAGCAGAAACTGCTGGTCATCTACGGCGTGGACGGCACCCAGCGCTCGGCGTACCCGCTCGGGGTCCCCACCGGCGACATCGCGCAGGACCCGCCGGGCGGCGTCATGACGAGCACCAGGACGGCGTCCGGGGTGTACTGGTTCACCGGCTCGAAGACACTCGCCCTGTCGAGGGACGACCTCACCCCCCGCTGGACGCTCGACGGCACGATGGGCCCTGGCATCACCTTCGCCGGGCAGCTGGTCGTGCCGATCAAGGGCGGCCTGGCCGTGCTGAACGAGGAGACCGGTGCGACGATCCGCACCGTCGGCGTCGACCGCCGCGGCTACACCGGCCCGGTGCAGCTCACGGCGCTCGGCCCGGTGCTGCTGGAGCAGCGCGGCGACATGCTCGCGGCGCTCAAGTAGGCGTCGGCAGGCCGATCAGCCGAAGCTGACTCGCTCCAGCCAGAAGTCGAGCAGCTTCGCGTCGCCGAACACCTCGACGGCCGAGTTCTCGACCGGGCGCCGCTTGTAGATCAGCAACAGGAGCTCGGTCAGCGGGCCGCGCACGGCGACAGCCGCCTTCTCGTGTCCGCGGCGCCAGGTCATGACGTCGCCGGTGAGGTCCAGCGACCACTCCCCCGGGGCGTCGGTGGCGTGGAAGTGCAGCGTGCGGCCCTCGCCGAGCAGCTCGCGCATCCAGGGGTGGACCTCGAAGTGCATCGGGAGCGTGCCGAGCTCCATCCACTCGTCGAAGCCGTCGATGGCCAGATCGGCGTCGAGGGTGTACTCCGCGCCGAGGGCCAAGGTCGCGTCGGACCGGTGGATGACTGTTTCGTGGGTGAACCGGCGAGCCCAGAATGCCGACACGTTCCCGCCTTCGGAGAACGGGGTCCAGACGCGGGCTCGCGGCCCGGCGTCCCGCAGCGCCTCCGCGAGCTGCTCAGCCCCCTCCGCGAGCCAGGGACCCAGGACGGCCGGATCCTCGCGGGTGTACGCCGAGAGGTCACGGAAGCTGTGGTCGGCAGGTGGTTCCGTGGCCAGGGAGCGCACGGTCGCCGCGGCCCAGCGCTGGCCGCCGCCGAGGTGCCGGCCCAGCTGACCGACGTTCCAGCCGGGACAGGACGGTACTGGGACGGTCATGTCCGCGCCCTGGATGGTGGCCCGCAGCAGGGCTGTCTGGGCGACGATCTCCGTGCAGTAGCGGTCGTGGTCCATGTGTCCTTCTCTCCCCTGGTGATCAGCGCCCGGCTCGGGCACGTTCTCGATCAAGTCGGAGCCGCGCACACTTTCTCGACAACGGCTTCAGGACCACCAGAACAGGGCGAGGGCAGCGGCGGCGAGAACCACGACGGCCAAACCGGCGAGCCCGCCGCGACGGCCGTTGAACCGGTCCGCGGTGTGCTGGGCGAACAACGCGAGCACCGCCACGACGGGGTGGCCGATGAGCATCAGCGCGCCGGGCCCCGGGGCGCCGGTGAACTGGCAGACGACCGCGATGACCAGGACGAAGACCGCGAGCACGGTGAGCCCGGCCGCGAGCGAACCGGTGAGGCCGCGCCACCAGCGGCCGCGCTCCTTGACCGGGACCTGCGCCCGCGCGGGCACGGCGGGTTCAACGGCCCCGCGGGGTTCCGGCTGCTGAGGTTCCGGCCGCTCGGGTTCCGGCTGCTCGGGCTCCGGCCGCCGTGGGGTGGGCAGCGGGACTGTCCCGAGTTCCTCGATATCCGGTCCGGCCACGTTCTCGCCTGTCCAATCGTCGGGTTAGGGCGCCAGCAGGTCCCACGGCTCGGAGGCAGGCGCGGCCTGCTGACCCTCCGCGCAACTGGGCCGGAAATCGCACCACGAGCAGCGACGGCTGGTTCGCGCCGGGAACAACTCCTGTGCGTCGGCGCCCTCGCTCAGCGTATCTGTCGCGGTACGCAGGTCACCGGCGGTCTCGTCGGCGCGTTGCAGATGCCGCCGGAGGCTGGCCTCGGTGTGTTCGGCCGCGGCGACCGTGCCGGTCGGCAGGTGGTGCAGCTCGACCTGGTAACACGGCAGGCGCAGGGTGCGCGCCGCGGCGACGGCGTACATCGCGAGCGCCTGGGACGCCCGCGCCTCGTGCTCGTCGGGCGCACGACGGCCGGTCTTGTAGTCGATGATGACCAGCTCACGGCCGCGCTGGTCGATCCGGTCGGCCCGGCCCTCGATGATCAGATCCGGCTTGCCGCCCGGCTCCAGGCTCACCGGCGCGGACACCCAGCGCTCGAGCCCGACCGGCTCGACGGTCACGTCGTTGTGCTCGACGTAGTCCGACACCCAGGCCTTGGCCCGCGCGCGATACCGGGCGGCCTGGTCGGCGTCGGCGAACCCGGCGTCCTTCCAGTGCTCGGCGACCAGCGCCATGGCGCGCTGCGGAGTGCGTTTGGCGGCGGACAGGTCGAACAACGCCCGCAGCGCGTTGTGCACGATCGCGCCCAGCGTGCTGTGCGCCCACGGCCCGGTACGCCGCGGCGAAGGCCGTTCGAGGTACGCGAGGCGATACCGGCGCGGGCAGTCCTCGAACGTGCTCAGCCTGGCGGGCGACACCTTGGTCAGCCGCCGCGGCTGCTCGACGCCGAAATCGAAGCCCTGCTGTTCCACCGGATCATCACCCCGCGACCACGCTACGCACCACCACCGACACTTTTCGCCACACCCCCACAGGAACAGGAGCAAGGGACCTTTGCTATCGCTTTCCGGCCGTGGTGGTCCCTGAAGGCCACCTTCACAGCGTTTTACGCCGTGAGGCCCGTCGCCGACGAGGCGACGGGCTTTTGGGGACACAGTGGCCTTCAGGGACTTGCGAACCGGACGCGACGCACCAAGCAGGCCGAGGCCTACCCGCCGGAGATAAAGCCCCGCACGGAGTTGGCGACGAGCTCCACGGCGATCGCCGCGAGCAGCAGGCCGGCGATCTTCGCCAGCAGCGTGATGCCGCTTTCCTTGATCAGCCGGATGACCACGCCGGAGTAGCGCATGCAGGTGTAGAGCACGAAGTGCACGGCCACGATGGCCAGCCCGAGCGCGATGTACGCGCCGATGTGCCCGTCGGCCTGGCGCACGAACACGATCGTCGCGGCGATCGCGCCGGGCCCGGCGAGCAGCGGGGTGCCGAGCGGGACCAGCGCGACGTTGACGTCTTCGGTGGCCTCGGCCTCGGTGCCACTCTTGCCGGTCAGCAACTGCAGCGCGATGAGCAGCAGCAACAGCCCGCCCGCGCCCTGCAGCGCGGGGATGCCGATGCCGAGGTACGCGAGGATCGCCTGGCCCGCCACCGCGAACAGGCTGATCACCAGGAGCGAAACGAGCACGGCCTGCCGGGCCGCGCGGGCCCTGGTCGCCAGCGGTTTGCGCCCGACGAGGCTCAGGAACACCGGCACCGTGCCGGGCGGGTCCATGATGACGACGAGGGTGATCGTCGCGCTCATGAAGAGTTTCGCGTCGAAGAAGTCGGCGATCGCCATGTCAGCCCACCACGATCCGGGAACCCGTGGCGCGGGAGACGAGCTCCTCGAGCGACTTCGGGTCCGTGGTCTCCTCGCCGAGCGAGATGGTCTTGTTGGTGCCGTGGTAGTCGCTCGAACCGGTGCGCACGAGGCCGAGCTCCCCGGCCAGCCCGTGCAGCTTGACGCGGGTCTCCTCGTCGTGGTTCGGGTGGTCGACCTCGACGCCGGTGAGACCGTGCGCGGCGAGCGAGGCCAGCACGTCGACGGTGATGGTGGCGCCGCGCGTGTACGCGAACGGGTGCGCGATCACGGTGACGCCACCGGCGTCGGCGATCATGTCGATGGCTGTCTCGACGGGGGTGTCCTCCCGCGGCAGGTAGTAGCCGCGGCCGTTGCCCAGGTACTCGGCGAAAGCCTGGTTGACGCTCTCGACGCGGCCCGCGCGCACCAGCGCCTGCGCGAGGTGGGGACGGCCGGCGGGCGCGTCGGGCGGGAGCAGGCCCATCACCTCGTCGGGATCGACCGGCAGGCCGTCCGCGGCCATCCGCTCGGCCATCGCCCGCAGCCGGGTGCGCCGCTCGGAACGCAGCCTGCTCTGCTCGGCGACCAGCGCGGGCGACGCCGGATCGAACAGGTACGCCAGCAGGTGGACGCTCACGCGGCGGCCGGTCGCCGGGTCGACCGAGACGGTCGAGAGTTCGGCGCCGGGCACGAGGGTCAGGCCGGGCGGCAGCGCTTCGGCTGCGGGCGCCCACCCGGCGGTGGTGTCGTGATCGGTGATCGCGACGACGTCAAGACCGGCCTTCGCGGCGGCTTCGACGAGCCCTGCCGGGCTGTCGGTACCGTCCGAGGCGGTGGAGTGGGCGTGCAGGTCGATGCGCATCGGAACCATTGTCGAGGATGCGCTGGATCACAGCGACCCCGGGACCTGCGAGAACGCCAGGTCTCAGCCGACGGCCTTCTTGCCGCGTGCGGCACGCTGGGCCTTGATCATCGAGAACCGCTCGACCTGCTTCTGCTTGTCGCCGAAGACCAGCTCGGAGATGGTGTCGTAGAACTCTTCGGGCCGGGGCAGGTAGTCGATCTTGTTGAGCGCCTGGATCTGCCCGGCCGACTCGACGACCATCGTGCCGTAGCCCATCAGGCGGCCGGTCGCGGTCCGCTCGTAGGTGAGGTCGGTGACCTTGGTGATGGGCATCATCAGCACCTTGGTGGTGAACACCCCGGTGGTCATGACGAACCGCTTGTCGGTGACCACCAGCCGTTCGACCCACCACTCCATCACCGTGTAGGCGAACCGGAGGATGACCAGCAGGGCGATGTACCAGAGCACGTTCTGCCCGATGTACAGCGCGGCCGGCAACAGGTAGGACACCAGCACGCAGATCACCAGGAGAGCGGCGGCCTCGAAGGTGTCCCACAGGAGCACAGCCCAGTGCCGGCGGACCCGGATGACCCGTCGCTCGGTGTCGAGTAAGTACTCGTCTGGATCGCGTGGGGCGAACATCCCTTGAGGGTATCCGCCCGCTAGCCCTTGAAGACGCTACTGACGAAGGTGATCACCGATTCGGCCGAACTGCGCAGGAACCCGACGATGTTGCCGACCAATCCGGCGGCCTGCCCGGGCTGCGCGATCACGAAGAACAGCACCAACGCGATCCCAGCGAAAGTCAGAAGCTTTTTCGCGTTCACAGCGATCAATCCCGTCTCTTGCGGCGACACCTGACAAATCTGACCATTTACGTTGTACCGCACTGAACACCGGCGCGGGTGGAATGTCCCGCGCTTGGGTCAGCGTGCGGCCCGAAGCGTACTGCACGGCTACTCTCCGTGTACAGGACATCCATTGTCATGTGGTCGGCGTCTACCCTTCGAGAGGTGGACACCCCTTCGAACGCCACTGTCCGCTGCGTCGGCGGGATCGCCCACGACCCGCAGGGCCGTTTACTGCTGATTCGACGGGGGAATGACCCCGATTGGGGTATGTGGTCCATCCCGGGCGGCCGGGTGGAACGGGATGAAACAGACATCGAAGCCGTGGTCCGGGAGCTCCGCGAGGAAACCGGCCTCGACGTGACTCCGAGCACATTGGTCGGTTCACTGACCTACGGCCCCTACGAAATCTTCGACTACACCTGCGCCGTCGACGGCGGCGTGCTGCGAGCGGGCGACGACGCCAGCGACGCCCAATGGGCCGACGCGGCGAAGATCACAGAGCTGCTCACCGCGGGACAGCTGCGGGAGCGCCTGTTCGTGACACTGCGCGACTGGGGAGTCCTCCCCCATCACTGACCGCAGGTGTCATGAAAGGGTCTTTCAGGGCAATTTTTGCCCTGAAAGACCCTTTCATGACACTCGAGCCTCAGGCGGGCAGCCAGGTCATCCGTTGTCCGTGCGGCGCCGTGCGCGCCAGCGCGCGGGCCTGCGCCACGCCGTTCTCCCAGCGCACCAGTCCCAGCACGGCCTGCGCGCCGCTACCGGTGAAGGCGAGGTCGTCGCGGCCGGGCAGGACGTACTCCAGTGCCGCGCTGTACGCCTCCTCGCTGACCCACCACAGCGGCCGGTCCGCGGCCAGCTTGCCCAGCTCAGCCACGAAGTCCCCGCGCCGGTCTTCGAGATAGGTGAGGACGTGGCTGGTCAGCACGACCAGTGGGACGTCGGCGGGCAAGGTGTCCGCCGCCGATACCAGGTCGTCGACCGCGTCGCCGGTGATCATCGACGGCCTGCTCTTGCACTGGGCCGCGGCCGCCGAGCGCAGCAGGCGGATCCGGTCCAGCTGGTCGGCCCACACGCACGCCTCGAGCCAGGCGAGCTCGTCCTCGTCGGACAGGTCCACCGGCGACCGGTCGAGCCCCGCCTTGGCCGTGATCGTCAGCTTCTTCGGCACCTTCGGCGCCACCGCGCCCGGCGCCAGGTCGAGCGCGCAGTGCAGGCCGACCGCGGCCTTGGCGGGCCCGGCGGACAGCTGCTCGCCGCCGTCGCACTGGTAGCGGTACGAGAACGTGTCCAGTCCGAGCAGCAACCCGGCGCTGCACCCGACCTCCAGCAGCGCGACCTTGCCGCCCGCCTCCTTCGCCGCCTGCGCGACCGCCGGGTAGAGCAGCGCCGCCCGCCGGACCTCGTTGGTCTGCGTGAAGCGGCTGGAGATGAGCGCGCGGGCCTTGTCCGCCCGCTCCAGCAGGAACGACCGGAACAGCGGCCAGGTGTCGGAGTCGACGCCGTCGAAACCCCCGACCGACGGGTAGTAGCGAGAGAGCGGATGGATCGGGTCGGCCTGCACCAGCCGGTGCGCGGCCGCCATCAGCAGCGTGCCGCGTGCGTCGCCGTCGCGAGCCTCCGACAGCAGGCCCGCGATGTCGTCATCCTCCGCGGCCTGGCTCGCCAAGTGCTCGTATAGCGGCGAAGCGCCCGCGGCCTCCTTCTCGGCGAAAGCCCTCAGCCGGGTCTTGATCTCGTCGAGCGTGATGCCCATCTACGCACTCCTCTCGAGCCGGCGGCTCACGCGTGGGGCGTCGGCCGGCCCCGCTGTTCCCCGCCCCGAGTGTCACCGTACGAGCGCTTCGGCACCATCACCTTGCGCCGGAAGACACACACGATCGTGCCGTCCTGTTTGTACCCGCGGGTTTCCACGTAGACGATGCCGCGGTCGTCCTTGGACTTCGACGGCGTCTTCTCCAGCACCTCGGTCTCGCCGTAGATGGTGTCGCCGTGGAAGGTCGGCTTCACGTGCTTGAGCGACTCGACCTCGAGGTTCGCGATGGCCTTGCCGGAGACGTCCGGCACGGACATCCCCAGCAGCAGCGAATAGATGTAGTTGCCGACGACGACGTTCTTGCCGAAGTCCGTCGTCTCCTCGGCATAGTGCGCGTCGAGGTGCAGCGGGTGGTGGTTCATCGTGATGAGGCAGAACAGGTGGTCGTCGTACTCGGTGACCGTTTTGCCCGGCCAGTGCTTGTAGAGGGCACCGACCTCGAACTCTTCGTAATAACGTCCGAACTGCACGCAATTCCTCCTGGACCGGTAACGCCGCCAGAGCCTGGAGCGACACCCATTCACGTCGAGGAGTACCCTCGACCATCGGGGTTGGCACGTCAACGCGAGCCCCGCCACTGTCGAGTAGTGCTCCGGCCGGAAGGAGGTGAGGAACCCCAGATGAGTAGTGGTGATAGTCCGCTCCCTAGTAGTCGCAGCGTTCCCACCTCGCAGGCCGGTCTCCTCCTCCCCACCGGGTAGGCCTGGCCACAAGGGAACGCTGTAGGTCGAGCGGATTCCCCTCCGCCCGGCCCGTCGTCTTCGCGCACGAACACGCACGACGATCAGCCCAGGAGAGTTCCCATGCCTGCCATTCCCTCGCTCGGCGGCCTGCGCGGCCGCGGTGTCGGCCGTGCCAAGCCCGTGCTCCCGCGTCCGCTGCCGGTCCCCCTGTCCGCGTACGTGGTGGATTGCGCCGTCTACGTGGACGGCGAACGGCTGTCCGGGCGCTGGACGCACTCCGAGGCGATCAAAGAGGTCCGCAAGCGTCGTGACGGCTTCGTGTGGATCGGCCTGCACGAGCCCGACGCCGAGCAGATCCAGGGTGTGGCGGACACCTTCGGCCTGCACGAGCTGGCCGTCGAGGACGCGCTCGAGGCCCACCAGCGGCCGAAGCTCGAGCGCTACGACGACACGCTGTTCATGGTGCTCAAAACCGTGCGGTACGTGGAGCACGAGTCACCCACCACGGCGAACGAGATCGTCGAAACGGGGGAACTGATGGTGTTCCTCGGCCGCGACTTCGTCATCACCGTGCGCCACGGGAACCACTCCGGCCTCGCCCGCCTGCGCCGTGGCCTGGACGAGGACCCCGAACGGCTGAACCTCGGCCCGTCCGCCGTCCTGCACGCGATCGCCGACCACGTGGTCGACCACTATCTCGACGTCACATTGCGGATCGAGTCCGACATCGACGAGATGGAGGGCCACGTCTTCGCGCCGCGCTCGCTGGTCAGCGCCGAGCAGATCTACCTGATGAAGCGGGAAGTCCTGGAACTGCGCCGCGCGGTGATGCCGCTGGGCATCCCGCTGGAGCGCCTCGCCGAGGGCTACACGCGGCTGGTGCCCGACCAGGTCCGCTCCTACTTCCGCGACGTGGCCGACCACCTCGCGACGGTGTCCGAGCGCGTGGTCGCGTTCGACGAACTGCTGAGCACGCTGGTCGACGCGACGGTCGCGAAGATCTCGCTGCAGCAGAACACCGACATGCGCAAGATCACCGCGTGGGCCGCGATCATCACGGTGCCGACGATGATCGCCGGTATCTACGGGATGAACTTCGACTACATGCCCGAGCTGCACTGGAAGTTCGGCTATCCGCTGACGATCACCGTGATCCTCGGCGTCTGCCTCCTGCTGTACCGAATATTCCGGAAGAACGACTGGCTCTAGTCCTTCACCCGGCAGCAGTACAGGAGTTTTCCCATGCCACGGATCCTGTTCAACCTCAAGTTCTGGGCGCTCGCGCTCTGTCTCGTCTGGATCGTGGCGGTCACCGCGATCATTCTCAACGATCCGGCGTCCGCGACGAGCGTGAAGTAGCGCCGTTGGCCGTACCCTGGGCCCATGCCCAGGGCTTTGGTGGTGGCCGACGAGGTCGACGAGCGACTGTGGACCGACGCGGTCCGCGGCTATTCGGTCGACCTCGTCATCGGCGCCGGGGACCTGCCGTACAAATATCTGGAGTTCCTCGCCAGCGCACTGGACACGCCTTGTGTGTTCGTCCCCGGCAACCACGATCCGGACCTGAGCGGCTACACGCGCTACGGGGGACTGTCCATGAAGGACGGTTTCCCGACAGCGTGGCCGGGCCCGGCGGGCGGGGTGAACGCCGACGGGCGAATCGTCGACATCGCCGGGGTCAGGGTCGCCGGGCTCGGCGGTTCGATCCGCTACAACGACGGCCCGAACCAGTGGACCCAGCGCCAGCAGGCGCGCCGGGCCCGGAAACTGGTGCGCCACGCCGGTTTCCGGCATTGGCGAGACGGGCGCGACGTCGACATCCTGCTGACCCACGCACCGCCGCTGGGTCTCGGCGACCGCGACGACCCGCCGCATCGCGGCTTCGACTGTCTACACCGGACGATCGACCGGTTGCGCCCGAAGTGGATGCTGCACGGTCACATCCACCCACACGGCGAGCGGATGCCCGACCGCGTCGTCGGCGGGACCCGGATCCGCAACGTGGTGGGCCACCAGATCATGGAGTTCGCATGAGCAGGGACACCGGTTTTCCCAGGGCCGACGCCGAAGCCGACTTCCTGCGCGCACGACGACGTCAGGTGCTTTCGCGGCTGGCGAAGTGGCTGCGCGGCGAACCCGACGACGTCAACATCATGCTGCCGTTCCACGAGGTGGTGGACGCGCTCGGCTACCAGGGCGAATCGCGGGTCGGACTGCGGGTGATCCGGCTCGACTCGATCGTCGGCAGCGTCGACCGCGGCCGCGACTTCGACCGCCGCTTCCGCCCGACCTCGGGCCGGGTCCGCGAACGCTGGGAGCGACTCGCGCTGGCGGCGCGGCGAGGCGAGGAGATCCCGCCGATCGAGGTGTACCGGATCGGCGAGCTGCACTTCATCATCGACGGCCACCACCGCGTGTCCGTCGCCCACGCCCTCGGACTGTCCACAATAGAGGCGAACGTCATCGGCGTGCGGACGAAACTCGACCCGAGCGGCATCCGCTACCGCGGCGACCTGATCGTCAAGGACTACCGGCGCCTCTTTCTGGAGCGGGTGCCGCTGACCGGGCACGCGCGGGCGTCGGTGCTGGTGACCGATCCGTGGGACTACGCGAAACTCGGCGAGCACATCGAAGCCTGGGGCTTCCGGCTCATGCAGGACGAGGGCAAGTTCTCCGACCGCGCGGCGGTGGCCCAGCGGTGGCACGACGAGGAGTACGTCCCGGTGGTGGACATGCTGCGGCAGGCGGACATGATCGGCTCCCGCACCGAAGCCGAAGCCTACCTGTGGGTGGCGGGCGAGCGCTACCGCCTGATCCGCACCCACCGCTGGGACGACGACGTCATCGAGGCGCTCCGCACGACGAAACACTGACGCACCAGAAAGATTGACCAAAGGTTTGGCCAGCTGGGTGACATTCCCACGCGCCGGTCAAGTCGAGACCACCGACCCAACCACCAAGACTCAACCCCGCCCATCACCAACCACCAAGACTCGACCACACCCGTCACCAACCACCAAGACTTTGACCCCGCCCATCACCAACCACCAAGACTCGACCACGCCCGTCACCAGCGCACGTCACTCGACCGCGACACATGCCCACCCAAGCCGCCCACAACAGTTCGCGCCGACCACAGGGTCTCCGCGAGCCCTGCGAGCGGAGACTTCACGCCGCGCGCCCTCTTTTGCGGCCGCCAGGCCGCCCGCTAGTGCGACGGTACCCCGGCCCCCCTTCCCCACCAACCTGCGCGTGCGTGCAGGAGTCGGGGCCGGGGTGGCGGCGCAATCGCGGAAGCGCGCTGGCCAAAAAACACAGGCTTCTAACCATGTCTCAGGACGTGACCACGGTTTTTGGGGTTACGTCAGAAAGTTGGGTCGCGTCCGGAGGTCAGTCTAGAAGCCTGTGTTTTTTGGCCAGCGCGCTTACATAATCGCGCCGCCACCCCGGCGCGACCTTCGTATGCAACTCACGTTGAGCACGCAAGGCGCCGGGGTACCGTCGCGATTCTGGACGACCCTTCGGGCCGTGAAAGAGGGCGCGCGGCGGTGAAGTCTTCCCTCGCAGGGCTCGGGAAGACGCTGGGGTTGCGGCGAAACTGTGGTGGTTGGCCTGGGTGGTCTGGGTTGGGGTCGGGTTGCGGCGAAACTGTGGTGGCCGTTTCGTTGGTCATGCGGCCGTCATCTCGCTTGGGGAGGGTTACATGTGTACGGCCGTTGGGGCGTCCGGGTCCGGCGGTGTCAGGGCGCCGGAGCGCAGCAGCAGGCCGCAGACGACCGCGCCGGCGATGAAGATGCCGCCCGCCCAGGCGAAGGCCGTTGTGTAGCTGTTGACGGCCGCCTCCGCGAGCACCTGCGGGCTCAGGTTCTTGCCGACCAGGTATGACGTCGCGGCGTTGCCTGCCAGGGTGCTCAGCAGCGCGGTGCCGATCGAGCCACCGATCTGCTGCGCGGTGTTGACCGCCGCGGACGCGACACCGGCGTCGCGCTCTTCGTTGCCCAAGGTCGCCACGCTCATCGCGGGCGCCATCGCGAGGCCGATGCCGAAGCCCATCACGATCAGCGGGAACAGCACGCCACTGGAGTAGGTGCTGGTGGTGTCGATCGCGCTGAGCCAGAACATGCCCAGCCCGGCGATCAGCATGCCGGTCGGCACCAGGGGGCGCGGGCCGACGCGGTTCAGCAGGACGCTCGTCGCGGTGGTGGCGCTGAGCATCAGCGCGGCCACCATCGGCAGGAACGCGACACCGCTCTGGATCGGGGTGAAGTGCAGGTTCTGCTGCACGTAGAAGGTCAGGAACAGGAAGATCGCGAACATGCCGATCGCCAGCAGGAACATCGCCAGGTACGACCCGCCGCGGTTGCGGTCCAGCAGCACCCGCAGCGGGAGCAGCGGGTGGGAGACGCGCTGCTGCAGCACGACGAACGCGGTCAGCAGGACGATGCCCGCCGCCAGGAAGCCCCAGACCGAGGCCGAGGACCAGGAGTCACTCTCAGCGTTCGAGAAGCCGTAGACCAGCGAGAACAGGCCGATCGACGCGGTGAGCGTGCCCGGGATGTCGAGCTTCGGGCGCGGGCCCGGTGCGTCCTGGTGCTTCATCAGGGTCGACGCGCCGACGAAGGCGATCACGGCGAAGATGATGTTGACGAACATGCACCAGCGCCAGTCGAGGTACTGGGTGAGCACGCCGCCGAGCAGCAGGCCGAGCGCGGCACCGCCACCACCGATGGCGCCGAACACACCGAAGGCGCGGCCGCGTTCCTTGGGATCGGTGAACGTGGTGGTCAGCAGCGAAAGCGCGGCCGGCGCCAGCAGCGCGCCGAAGACGCCCTGCGCGGCACGGGCGATGAGCAGCATTTCGATGCTGCTCGCGGCGCCGCCGATCGCGGAGACGATCGCGAAACCCGCGAGCCCCACGAGGAACAGCCGCTTACGGCCGAAGAGGTCGGCCAGGCGGCCGCCGAGCAGCAGCAGGCTGCCGAACGCCAGCGCTTACGCGGTGACGACCCACTGGCGGGAGCCGTCGCTGAACCCGAGGTCGATCTGGGCCGACGGCAGCGCGATGTTCACCACAGTCGCGTCGAGCACGACCATGAGCTGCGCGAGACCGATCACCACGAGGATCAGCCAGCGCCGGGCGTGATGGGGGTTTTCGTGCTGCGCGGTGGCCACATCCCCAGGTGGCACAGCGACAGCGGTGGATGACTCTGTCATGGCGGCGGGTCCTCACAGGGTGTGATCAAAAGACTATGTGGAGTAGGTGTCTCCCCTTATGTTGACCACGCTACACAAGAAGCGGAGACCACGCCTCTACTTTGCTAGACTGGTCCTATGGCACGGGACACTGTTCCCGCCGCACCGGCGCGGCCGCTGCGGAGGGATGCTGAGCTCAATCGTCGACGCATCATCGACGCCGCGAGAGTGGTGTTCGGTTCGCGTGGACTCGAAGCGACACTGGACGACATCGCCCACTACGCAGGACTCGGGGTCGGCACGGTCTATCGCCGATTCCCCGGCAAGGAACAGCTGGTCGAGGCCATGTTCGCCGAGCGGATGGACGAGATCCGCGCGCTCGCCGAGCAGGCACTGGAGGCGGCGGACCCCTGGCAGGGTTTCGTCGACTTCACCTGGCAGGCGGCCGAGCTGCACGCCGACGACCGCGGGCTGCGCGAGGTGATGCTGTCGAACGTGTTCGGGCACGAGCAAGTGGCCGAGGCGAAGGCCCGGTTAGTGCCGATGATCACCAAAGTCGTCGAGCGCGCGCAGCGCTCCGGGCAGCTGCGGGCCGACTTCGTGCCCACCGACCTCCCGCTGATCCACCAGATGATCGGCTCGGTCATCGAGTACACGCACGTCACCCAGACGCACGTGTGGAAACGCTGCCTCGCCCTGCTCCTCGACGGGCTGCGGGCCGAACCGGGCAAGGCCTCGGAGCTGCCGTACCCGCCGCTGGACTTGCAGTCCCTCGACGACGCGATGTGCAACTTCCGTCTCCCCCGATCCGGTGATCGAAGCGGGATCCCACGCTGACCCTCCCCCGTGGACCTGGACCAGGCCGGGTGGCGCAAGAGCACGAGAAGTCAAGGTGAGAACACCGCGTGCGTCGAGGTCGCGTTCGTGCCCGAGGTCCGCGACTCCAAGGACCCGACCAGTCCAGCCCTCACCTCCCCGGGTTCACCTGGCGCGCCTTCCTCTCGGCTTCCCGAGTCCGTCGCGGTCAGGCGGGCAGAGGTCGGCGGGCCCAGAATAGGGCGTGGCCGCTGTCGCCCTCCGGGACGAAGTCGCGGGACTCGATGACCAGACCGGCCTCGGTGATCCAGTCTTCGTAGACGCTCGCGTCCGGGTGGCTCCACCACATCAGGGTTTCGCCGCCGAGCCAGTTGTCCTCGGTGCCGGTCCACGTGTCGTGGCCGGTGATCGCCAGCAGCCAGCCGCCGGGCTTGAGGTACCGGCCCGCCCGGAGCAGCAGCTGCCGCTGGTCCTCGTTCGGGAGGTGGATCAGGGCGTAGAGGCTGACGATGGCGTCGAACGCGTCGTCCGGGAAGCTGATCCGCGTCACGTCGTCGCGCAGGAAGGTCGCGCCGGGCACGAGGCGGCGGGCGCGCTCGACCTGGACTTCGCTGATGTCGACGCCGGTCACCGCGTAGTCCGGGGCGAGTGAGCGGGCCATCGGTATCCCGCAACCGCAGCCGACGTCGAGCACCGCGCCACCGGCGGGGACGCGCTCGCGCAGCTGGACGATCCAGGGCGCGTAATCACCTTCTTCGGCGTCGTCCTCGCGGTAACGGTAGGAGAGCGCGTCGTAGCCGTAGCGGACGATGTCCTTGGGATCGGTCACCGTGGTGACGCTACTGGCTGATCAGCTTCCGAGGAGCAGGCCGAAGCTTCGCCGCCGGCGGCTTTGCAGAGGTCCGTGTCGTAGGCTGCGGACGGCCGACCCGGGGTGAATGCGCCTGCGGCTGGAGCCCCCGCGCTGCAGGCGCTCACGGGCGCGGACCGCCAGATCGCCCTCGAGATCAGGGTTGTGCGTCAGTGCGCAGGGTCCTTCGGCATGATGGCCCACAGGATGAGGTAGAGCAGGAACTGCGGCCCAGGCAGCAGGCAGGACACCACGGCCAGCAGCCGCACCTTTCCCGGCGAAATACCGAAGCGCCGTCCGATGCCGGCGCACACCCCGCCGATCATCTTGTCGTGCTGCGACCTCATGAGCCTGGTGTTCGTGGTCTGGTTCATTTCCGTCCCCTCCTTGAATGCTTCGTCGAGGTCCATTGTTCGTGCCCGGCCGGGCGAGCGCGTCACACTACGGAACGAAACCGCCCCCTAGGGGAGCCGGAAGTGATCGTTGCCCGATTCCGCCGATGGCACCCGTTCCACCAGCGGCTTCACCGGGGGGCCGGGGATCGGGAATGTGGTTTTTCCCTGTCAGGGGTGTTATTTCGGGCCTTCGCGGTGATACTCAGGCGTGCTCAGCAATTCCCGCTACATTTTCGTAGCCCTGTGTAGCGCCTTCGCCGTCACCGGCTGCGCCACCACCCCGGAACCGGCACCCGCGTCGCCGCCCGACGCCGACCCGCTCACCGCTTCGGCGGCGCTCGGCGACTTCACCAACCTCGACTACTGCAGCCTGCTCGACCTGCCCTCGGTGGCGGGCGGAAGTGCCGTGGCCGAGCCACCCGCGGCCTCGTTCGAACAGTGCCGGGCAGTGGTGACCGACAACGGCGCGAAGCTGGCCGTGGTCATCGGCCCGGTCAGCTCAGGCGCCGATCCGAACATGAAGCCGTACGAGGCGTACCAGCGCGGCGCGCTGCCCGACGGCGTCAGCGTCCAGCAGTCGACGTTCGAGGCCCAGCAGCTCTGTACCCGGCTGGTCACCTTCACCGACGGGATCCGGCTCACGCTGTCGGTGGCCGACCAGGACAAGCCGACGTCGACGGAGATCCGGTGCGGTAAGGCGGACGCCATGGTGGCGGGCGCGCTGGCCGCCGTCGCGGGCAAGCGCGTCGGGCGGCTGACCTTCAGCGAACATTCGCTGGGCCGGGTGGATCCGTGCTCGTTGCTGTCCGGGCACGAGCTGGACGCGGCGAGCGGCGCGGGCACCGCGCCGAGTCCGGGCCTCACCGGGCACAGCTGCATCCGCGGCAAGGTGAGCCTGGCGCTGTCGGTGGACGACGCGAACGTCCAGGGCGAGGCGGAGAAAATCGAGGGCCGCACGGCGAGGCGGTCGACCGAGGGCGCCTTCTGCACGATCTGGACGGACCAGCCCGCGGTCGGCGCGCCCGGCAGGGTCGAACGAGCCAAGATCAGCGTGGTCGACGTCGAGGGCAAGGGCGGCGAGGAAATGTGCGGCGCGGCCCGCGAGGCCGCCGGAATCGTGCTGCCGAGACTGCCCAAGCCCTGATGCCCCTGAAGGCCACCTTCACGGCGTAAAACGCCGTGAAGGTGGCCTTCAGGGGCAATGGGAACTCAGCCGTCGTAGGTGAGGTTCTTGCCGTTGGCCGGGTCGAACAGCTTGACCTTGTCCGCGTCGAACCAGACCTGCAGGTCCTGGTTCTCCGCCGCTGTCGACGACGCCGAGAGCCTCGCCACGATCTGCGACTCCGAGCCGGGGACGTCGGAGGAACCGCTGTCCGCCGCCAGTTCCGCGAGCTCGGACGACGTCGCCTGCTCGCCCTCGATGGTGAAGTGCGCGAACTTCTCCGAGCCCATCGACTCCAGCACGTCGACG
>NZ_JAYMZS010000062.1:47087-52019 GCF_035828755.1 Amycolatopsis sp. H20-H5
GCGCGGTGAAGACCGCGCCGCCGCCGGACTGGGCTTCGTCGAGCAGTGCCGCGTCTTCGAAGTACTCCGGCCGGATGCCGACGATGACCTCACGCGGCGCGTCGGCCGCCTCGACCAGCCTGCGGACCCTGTCCGTCAGCGGGACGCTGCCGAGTGGGCTGGTGAGCTGCCCGTTCTCCAGCGTCGCCGGGACGAAGTTCATCGACGGCGAGCCGATGAACCCGGCCACGAACAGGTTCGCCGGGTTATCGTAGAGGAACTGCGGCGCCCCGATCTGCTGCACGTACCCGCCCCGCAACACGACGACGCGGTCGCCAAGCGTCATCGCCTCGGTCTGGTCGTGCGTCACGTACAGCGTGGTCGTGCCCAGCTGCTTCTGGATCTTCGACACCGACGTCCGCATCTGCCCACGCAGCTTCGCGTCCAGATTGGACAGTGGTTCGTCCATCAGGAACGCGCTCGGGTTACGCACGATCGCGCGCCCCATCGCGACCCGCTGGCGCTGCCCGCCGGACAGGTTCGCCGGTTTGCGGTCCAGGTGCTGGGTCAGGTCGAGGATCTTCGCGGCTTCCTCCACCTTCCCCTTGACGATCTTGTCGCTGACCTTCGCCAGCCGCAACGGGAACGCCATGTTCTCGCGCACGCTCATGTGCGGGTACAGCGCGTAGGACTGGAACACCATCGCGATGTCACGGTCCTTCGGCGCCTTCTCGTTGACGCGCTTGCCGTCGATACGCAGCTCGCCGTCGGAGATGTCCTCCAGCCCGGCGACCATGTTCAGCGTCGTCGACTTCCCGCAGCCCGAGGGGCCGACCAGGATGATGAACTCGCCGTCCGCGATCGTGATGTCCACTTCGGACACCGCCAGCGCACCGTCGGGGTACTTCTTGCTCACCTTGTCCAGAACGATCTCAGCCATGCGTTACCCCTTCACCGCACCAGACGTCAGCCCCGCGACGATGCGGCGCTGGAAGAACAACACGAACAGGATGATCGGGATCGTGATCACCACGGCGGCCGCGGAGATCGTCCCGGTCGGGTCCTCGAACTGCGAAGACCCGGTGAAGAACGACAACGCCGCCGGCACCGTGCGCGACGCCTCGGTGGACGTCAGCGAGATGGCGAACAGGAAGTCGTTCCAGCAGAAGATGAACACCAGGATCGCCGTGGTGAACACGCCCGGCGCGGCCAGCGGCGCGATCACCTTGCGGAACGCCTGCGCCGGCGTCGCGCCGTCCATCTTCGCCGCTTTTTCCAGCTCCCACGGGATTTCCCGGAAGAACGCCGATAGCGTGTAGATCGACAGCGGCAGCGCGAACGTGATGTAGGGCAGGATCAGGCCCGGCCACGTGTCGAACAACCCGAGCTCACGCTCGATGTTGAACAACGGCGTCACCAGCGAGACCTGCGGGAACATCGCGATCAGCAGCGACATCCCGACCAGGATCTGCTTACCGGGGAAGTCGAGCCTGGCGATCGCGTACGCCGCCATCGTGCCCAGCGTCACCGCGATCACCGTGGCGATGATCGCGATGCCGATCGAGTTCACCAGCGCGCGGATGAACTCCGTGGTCACGAAGATGTCCGCGTAGTTCTGCAGCGTCCACTCGTTCGGGATGAACGAGCCGTCGGTGAGCGTCGCCTTCGTCTTGAACGACAGCGACACCACCCACAGCACGGGCACCAGCGCGAACACCAGTACCAGGATGTCGACCAGGCCCCACCGGACCTTGCGGCCGGTCGTGACCGCACCACCCATCACCATCAGCGCTTCCCCCCGTCGTCACTGCCCGGTGCGGCCGTGCCGAACACCTTGATGAACAAGAACGCGATGATCGCGACCGTGATGAAGATCAGCACGGCCATCGTCGACCCGATCCCGAGGTTCAACCCCTTGACCAGGTTGTTGTACGTCTGCATCGACACCGACGACGTGTCCTGCGCCCCGTTGGTGAGCACGAAGATGTTGTCGAAGATGCGGAACGCGTCGAGCGTGCGGAACAGCAACGCCACCAGGATCGCCGGTTTCATCACCGGCAGCATCACCTTCGTGAACCGCTGCCACGCGTTCGCGCCGTCCATCGACGCCGCCTTCAGCAGGTCGTCCGGCACCAGCGCGAGCCCGGCCATCAGCAGCAGCGCCATGAACGGCGTCGTCTTCCAGACCTCGGCCAGCACGATGATCAGCAGCGAAGGGACTTTATCCGTCAGCAGCGCGGAACCCGGTGCGAGCAGGTTCGCCAGGTACCCGGTCTTCGGCGTCCACGCGTAGTACCACGAGAACGCCGCGACGACCGTGACGATGCCGTACGGGATCAGCGCCACCGTGCGGATCAGGCCGCGCGCCACCAGCGTGCGGTGCATGATCAACGCCAGCGCCATCCCGAGCACGAACTCGATGATCACCGACACCACGGTCAGCAGCATCGTCGTGCCGAACGCCGTCCACCAATAGGAATTCGTCAGCACCGCGGCGTAGTTGTCGAACCAGATGAACTTCTGCTGCGCCGGGAACCGCAGGTCGTAGCGTTGCAGCGACAGCCACACCGAGTAGATGATCGGATACCCGGTGACCGCGATCATCACGAACGCGGCCGGGGCACACAGCATCAGGCCGAGCTTGCGCTCCGCCTTCTTTCCTTCGCTCAGAACGGGTTTGGCCTTCTTCTTGGACCCGGTCGTGCTCGCCGGGGCCTCACTGACCGCGTGGCTCACGGGATGACCCCCTTCGACTGGAGCGCGTCGCCGAGTTGCTGCCGCAGTTTGTCCGCGGTGGCCCGCGGGTCGATCTCCGACGGCGGCGAGAGGATCTTCGACATGACCGTCGAGGCGTTCTGGTAGGCCGGGGTCAGCGGCCGCAGCGCGGCGTTCTTCAAGGCGTCCAAAATGGTCTGACGCATCGGGTACTTGGTCTGCATGCTCGGGTTGTCGTCACTCGCGGGCTTGCTCGCGTCGAGCGGGACAGTGTCCTGGTAAACCGACTCGATCGTCGGCGGGACGCCGTCCTTGATCGCCGAGAACTTCTGGTTTTCCGCGCTGCGCAAGCACAACGCGGCCTGATAGGCCTCGGGCTTGTGCTTCGAGTACGAGCTGATCGCCAGGTCGTAGCCGCCGATGGTGGTCTTCGCGGGCATTCCGGGGATGACCGAGGGATAGGTCGTCCACTTGAAGTGCGGCAGGTCGGCCTTCTTGTCCTTGGCGAACGACGCGTAGACGAACGGCCAGTTCAGCTCGAAGGCGGCGTCGCCCCGCTGGAAGGTCTGGCGGACGTCGTCCTCCTTCGAGTTGGTCAGCGAAGCGTCGGTGACGCCCGCGGTGGTGACGTTCTTGAGCAGCTCGAGCGCCTTGATCGCGCCCTCGTCCATCACCACGGACTTGCCGTCGTCGGACAGGATGTGCCCACCGGCGGATTCGACGAGAGTGTTGTAGACCACGACCAGGCCCTCGTACTGGGCACCGGTGAACACGATGTTGTGCGCAGCCTTGCCCTGCGCCTTGAGCGCCTGGGACTGCTGGATCATCTCGTCCCAGGTCTTCGGCGGCGTCGGGGTGATCCGGTCGTCGTACCAGAGCAGCTGGACGTTGGTGTTCTTCGGTGCCGCGTAGAGCTTTCCGTTCCAGGTGGCGGTGTCCAGCGGCCCCGGCAGCGCGCCCTTCGACGCCTCCGCCTTGTTCGCGCCGGTCCACTCGTCGGCCCAGCCCGCTTCGGCGAACTCCGACACCCAGGTGACGTCGAGGCCGAGGATGTCCAGCGAGCTGTCCCCGGCGGCGAGCCGGCGGACCATCTGCAGACGCTGGTCGTCCGACCCGCGGGGCAGCTTGTTGTAGACGATCTCGTACTTGCCAGCCGCCGCGGAATTGCAGTTGTCCACAACGGTCTGGAAGTTGTCCTCGGGCGCGTAGTAGATGTTGATCTTGAGCCCGTTGTCCGAGCCGCAGGCTGTCAGCAGTCCGGCGGCCAAGGCGCCGGCACCGAGTAATGCGGTGGCACGGCCGGGCGAACGACCTCTCCTTGCCGCAGCGATCGACTTCCCCATGTGGCCTCCTCGCCCGCGCGCACGCCGGTTCGACAGTGTGTCCGGCCGACGCCGCGCGCGGCAGGAGAACCGCGCCCAGCACCCCGACGTGCTAGTACTCGGACGGCACGCTGGAGTCCGAGCCGCCCGACTGGTGGAAAGCAACCTATGCCGGGCGATCACAGCTCGCAAGCAGTATCGGTAACGATTCAGCGGAGCGCACGCCGAACCGGTGAATCTCCTACAGCGTTCGTCAGAGGGGCCGTGAAGGACCAAGTGCGAGCTTGGCCAGCAACTCCCGGGCAGCCTCGGCGGAGCGTGGCTGGCACAGCACGTCGTACCGGCCCGCGACGAGCTGACTCGTGGACGAGAAGTCCCGGCGGCCCTTGGCCATGCTGTAGCCGATGGCCGCGAAGACGAGCCCCGCGACGATCCCGAAGACGAGCCCGGTGAGGATCGGCTGCCAGGCGAAACCCTGGTTGTTGAACATGCCGAGCAGCAGCCCGGCGAACAACCCGAACCACGCGCCCGAAACCGCGCCCGTGCCCAGCACCCGGCCCCAGCTCAGCTTCCCGATCACCCGCTCGACGAGCATGAGGTCGACGCCGACGATCGTCACCCCCTCGACGGCGAACTCCTTCTCCGCGAGAAAATCCACCGCCTGCTGCGCCTCGCCGTACGTCCCGTACGAGCCGATGGGCCAGCCCGTCGGCGGTGTCGGCAGCCTCGGCTGCCCCTGGGCAGCGCGCCCGCCGCCGCCGAAAGCACCAGTCACGACCATCACCCGATTCCCCGTGGGACAAACCCGTCGGACCCCATCTTGTCAAGGACGGGCGAACCGTGCGAACCAGGCAGTCCCGGAGGTGTCATGAAAGGGTCTTTCAGGGCAAAAATTGCCTGGAAAGACCCTTTCATG
>NZ_JAYMZS010000063.1:0-50072 GCF_035828755.1 Amycolatopsis sp. H20-H5
GCCAGCGCCCGCGGACACCGAGGCCGGGGCGCCCGGCGGGCTGGCGGGCGCGGTCGGTGGGGTCGGTGGGGTGGGCTTGGTCTTGGGCGGAGCCGAGGGCTGCTGCGTGCCCGTCGCGGGCGGGCCCGTCTGGCGGGGCGGGTTCTGGGGCGACGGCGGGGTTTCCGGCGACTGGCGCTGATCCGCGGGCGGCAGCGTGGTCGCGTCCGGCGGGGTGACCGGCTTGGGCGCGTCACCCGAATGGTCGCCGACGACTGGGACGTCCGCGATCTTGCCGTCGTGGTCGACGACGAGGACGTGCGCGCCCTGCGCGCCGTCGACGTACACGCGCGCGTCCTCCCCGCGGGTCAGGCGGGGCGGCCCGGCCTCCGGCGGGATCGGTTTGGAGCCGGTCGGCTTGCCCGCGCCGTCGTAGGTCAGCAGCGTGCCGGACTTCTTGTCCACCAGCGCGACCACCGAGCCAGTGGAGACCGGGACGGCGTAGTCACCGTCGGGCAGGGGCACGGTGACCGGCCGCACCGCGGGGTTCCCGGCGTCGACGAGGTAGAGGCGGTGTCCGGCGCGGTCCAGGATCGCGACCCGGCCGGAGACGTCGTTGGCCGCCGCGCTCGATCCCGGCGAAGCCTTGACGCCCAGCGGTATCGAGGCGCCGAATCCGGCGGGCCCGAGGGTGCGGATCGTGCCGTCGGTGGTGTCGACGAACCGGGGCTGGTCGGCCACCAGGGTCAGGACGCCGGTGTGGCCCTTGGCGGCCGTCGCCGGGCACGAGGAGATGCGGTCGGCGCCCCTGGGCACCTCGCACAGCAGGCCGGATCCCGTGCGGAACAACCAGAGTGTGCCGTCGCCGGTGGCGACCGGGTCCCCCACCGGGCCGCCCGCGGTCAGCGTGGCGGCGGGGTCGCCGAGCCGCACGATCTGGCCGGAGTCGCGGTACACCAGGTACGGCCCGCCCGCGGTTTCGACGCCGACCGGCGGTTCCGCCGAGGGCGGGGTGACGGACCGCTCGACCGACAGGTTCGACTTGCCGAACTCGGTGATCCGACCGCTGCCGACGACGTAGCCGCTGGTGTCCCCCTGCACGACCTGGCTGCCCTCGTCCCCGGGCACCGGCGCCTGCGCGTCGATGCTGCTGGTGGCGCCGTCGACGTGGAAAGCCGACTGCGCGGCGAGGTTGTAGACCCAGTGCCCGACCGGGAGGAACTGCATCCCGCCCGGCGGTTTCGCCGCCCCGGTGAGGGCGAGGGTCACCGCCGCCGCGCAGAGCACCGCGATCAGGGCGACCGGCACCCGGCGGCGCCACGCGGATGAGCGCGAGCCACCCCCTGCGCTGTTCGCGACCAGCGTGCGCGCCCCCGGGGCCGGTGTTGTTCCGTTCACCGCACGGACGGTAACCAGCTGGTTCGGGAGGGGTCCCGAACCGCGGGTCAGGGGTGGGCGGCCACCGGCAGGACGAGCTCGAAGATCGCGCCGCCCTCGTCGGCGTTGTAGATCGCGAGCGAGCCGCCGTGGGCCTGGGCGACCCAGCGGACGATGGACAGGCCCAGCCCGCTCGACCCGCTGCCGCTGCGGAACCGGTCCATCACCTCACCGGCCAGCTCGGTGTCCACGCCGGGACCGTGGTCGGCCACGATGACCCGGCCGTTCGCGACGGTGATGTGCACGATGGCGGGCTGGTCGGGCTGCCGCCCGTAGCGCAGCGCGTTGTCGAGCAGGTTGCTGATCGCCCGCTGCACGAGCCCGGGGTCGACGCGCACCAGCGAGGGCGCTGCGGTCACCGTCACACTGGCGCCGTCGGCCGGGGTCTCCTCGACCAGTGTGGTCACCAGCTGGTCGAGCCACACCGGTTCCTCGGCGAGCTGGTCGACGCCCGCCGCGAGCCGGGCCCGCACCAGCAGGCTGTCGATGATGCCGCCCATCCGCGAGGCCAGGTGGACGGTGCGGGGCAGCACCTCGGGGTCCTGCCCCGGATGTCGCAGCGCGGTTTCGGCCAGTGCCCGCAGGGCCGCGACCGGCGTGCGCAGGTCGTGCGCGGTCTCCGCGAGCAGGAGCTCCTGCTGTTCGAGCGCGAGCACCGCGGGCCGGATCGCGCGCCCGGCCAGTAGGTAGCTGCCCGCCGCGATGGCCGCGATCAGCAGGGCGCAGCCGCTGGTCACCAGCAGCAGGTAGTCCTTGTGTGCCGCCAGCGCGGGTTCCGCGTCGCTCACCGCGACAGCGGCGCCGATGTACTGCCCGGTCTTGGCGCGGAAGGGCCGGACCCCGATCCGGACGAACCCGCCGTCGGTGCCGGTGACGTACCCGATCGCCGTCCGCCCGGACTCGGCCGCTTTCTTGGCCAGCTCGACCAGTTTGGCCCGATCGACGCGGACGCACTCTTTCGCGCTGTAGTAGCCCTGATAGCTCCCGGCCCCGCCGGGCAGCACGGCGAACTGCGGGCACTGCAGGTTGGCTTCGTCGTCCTTGGCCACTTCCGTGAGCAGGCCACCGGCGTCGTACTGGACGAGCCTGAGCGCGACGGCGGTGACCTGGCTCAGGTCGTCATCGAGCCGGGTGACGCGCTGCTCGTCGTCGTTGTGGACCAGCAAGACGGCGAACACGATCAGGCCGACCGCGTTGATCGTGGTGAACAGCAGCGTGAGCAGCCACCTGAGCCGGCGCAGCCGCTCGGCCGCCGACCGCCTCACGAGGTCTGGTCCGGCATCGCCAGCCGGTACCCGCGGCCGCGCACGGTGTGGACGAGGTTCGGCTCCCGCAGTTTCCGCCGCAGCCGCAGGACCACCGCGTCGACCACATTGGACATCGGGTCGGCGGCCTCGTCCCAGCAGTGCTCGATCAGCTCGGCTCTGGCCACCGCCTGCTCAGGCCGGATGGCCAGGTACTCCAGCACCGCGAACTCCCGGCTGGACAACGTCAGCCGCACCCCGCCGCGGCGGGTCTCGCGGCGCGCGCAGTCGACCTCGAGGTCGGCGTAGCGCAGCAGGGCCGGGCGGCCGGTGTCGGCGCGACGGCCCAGCGACCGGACCCGTGCCGTCAACTCCGCGGGGGAGAACGGCTTGACCAGGTAGTCGTCGCCGCCGTGGGCGAACCCGGCGACCCGGTCGGCGACGCTGTCACGGGCGGTCAGGAACAGCACCGGGACCGTGCACCCGCCGAGCCGCCGCTGCTGCACGTAGGTGATCGAGTCGCCCTCGGGCAGCATCCGATCGAACACCGCGCAGGCGAAACCGCCCTCGTTCATCGCCGCGTCGGCCGCGGTGAGATCGCCGACGGCGACCACGTCCAGCCCGGCGGCGCCGAGCTCGGCGCGCACCGCCGTCCGCAGATCGTCGTCGTCCTCGACCACCAGTACTCGCACTGTGCGCCTCGTGTCATCGAAACCTCATGTGTCCGGGGTGATCGTAAGCCGGTGATCGCAGCCGCGGCGGCGGCGGCGACCGGTGGTCAGGAGGAGGGCAGATGGAATTCGGCGGTTCAAGCGCGGCTCAGGCGCCCCCGGCAGGCGCGGGCAGGGTTCCGGTGACGACCACATCGGGTCCGTACGCTAACGCGTCCGTCGGCCAGGTTCACCCGATCGCGCCGAGTTGGCCGCAACCGGCCACCCACCCCGGTCAGTTCACTGTGGACAGTCAGCAGCAGGCGGCCGGACGGCCGGTGCGGGTGGTCGCGGCCGCGGCGGGCACCGCGGCCGCGTACGCCGGGCCGATGGCCGCACCCGCACCCATGGCGTACGCACCGGGCAGGCCGCACGTGGCCCAGCGGGCGCTGCCGAGGCCCGCCGCGGCACCGCAGGTCAGGCAGCAGGCTCCGGCCGGGAACCGGCCCACCGGGTACACCGAGCACCTCGGCGTCGTCCAGGTGATCTGGTGGCAGGTGGCGGTCCTGTCGGTGCTGGGCTCGCTGCGGCAGCCGTGGCCGGTCTTGGCGTCGGTTTCGGCCGGAGCCGCGGTGGTGCTCGCGCTGACCGCGATCCGGGTGCGCGGGCACTGGCTCTACGAACTGCTCGTGCTGCGCTTGCGGTTCCAGCTCCGGGCCCGCCGCCACGATCTGCCCGACCGGGCGGACAAGGCGCTCGCACTGCTCGGCCTGCTCCGCCCGGGTTCGTCGGTGCGGACCATCGACACCCGGCAGGGCGCGACCATGGTGCTCGGCAACGAGCACGGGCTGACCGCACTGCTCAAGCCTCGCAACCCGCCGATGGCCGCGTCGTTCCCGCCGCCCGCCGACCTGCTGCCCGGCGGCGACGGGCAGGGCCACGAGTTCGCCGTCCAGGCGGCCTTCCACTCCCCCGCGCGCCAGGGCACCCCGGTCCGGCTGTGGCTCGCGGTCCAGGCCGTGCGCACGGCCGAGGTCCCCGATGACGAGGAGCTCGAACTCGCACTGCGCAACGCGCTGCGCCGCGTCCGGCGGGCGCTCGTCCGGGCCGGGGTGCCCACCGAACCGCTGCCGGAGGACGCCGGGTTCGCCGCGCTGACCGCGCTGGCCCACGTCACCGGCGGCCGCCACGAGGTTCGCGAGGACTGGGGCTTCTGGCGCACCGGCCCGGTGTCGCAGGCCTGTTTCACCGTCGACGGCTGGGCCGGGCTCGACGGCCGGGTGGCGGCGCGCTGGGTCGCGCGGCTGCTCACGCCGACGGCGGGCATCGCGGTCACGGTGACCGTCGCCGCTCGTTCCGGCGGCCGCACCGGCACCCGGGAATCCACCGCGGTGCTGCGCCTCGCGGCCGTCACCGAGGCGGCGGTCGACTCCGCCGCCACCTGGCTCACCGCACTGCTGGCTCCGGCCGGCCTCCATCTGTCCCGTTTGGACGGTGACCACCTCTCCGGGGTCGCCGCCTCCCTACCACTCGGAGGTTTCCCGTCATGAGCCTGCTCGCACTCGACCCCGCAGCCGGGCTCCCCGGCTGGTCCGGCGCCGGTCCCGAAGCACTCCTGGCGTCGGCCACCCGCGACGTCCTGATCCTGACCGGCCGCACCACCGCCGGGCTCGACCCGATCGGCACCCTGCGGCCGATCGACCACGAGAACCTGCGCCGCGGGGTGCGGTACCGGGTGCTGGCCACCGACCGCGCGCGCACCGCACCCGGGCTCTCCTCCCAGCTCGCCGGGCTGGCGATGGCGGGCGCGGCCGTCCGGACCGTCGCCAGGATCCCGGGCGACGCGCTGGTGATCGACGGGACCGTGGCGGTGCTGCCGGTCAGCCGGACCGCCACCGGCGCGGTGTCCGGGGTGGCCTCGTTCCACCTGCCCGCCGTGGTCACCACTACCGTCGAGCTGTTCGACTGGGTGTGGGCCGCCGGGGTGCCGATGGTCGCGGCCGGCGTGCCGGAGAACGAGACCGCCGCCGCCCGGCAGCGGAAGCTGCTGACGCTGCTGGCCGAGGGCTGCACCGACGCGATGGTCGCCGACCGGCTCGGCATCTCGGTGCGCACGGTGCGCCGCACGGTGTCCGAGCTGATGAACCGGCTCGGCGCGGCCAGCCGGTTCCAGGCGGGCGCCAAGGCCGCCGCCCGCGGCTGGCTCGCCGAGAAGGCGAGCTGATGACGGCCGCGGCCACGGCCCGCACCCTGCACGTCGCGCCAGACAAACCCGGCGCCTACGCGACCATCGGCGACGCCGTGCGGGAAGCGCCGGACGGTGCGGCGATCTCGGTCGCCGCCGGGACCTACCCGGAGACGTTCGAACTCGTCGGCCGCGCCTTGACCCTGCGGGCGGCCGAAGGCGCGACGGTATGCCTCGAGATCTCCGACGGCGACCGGCCGGTGGTGAGCCTGCGGCAGGGATCGCTGACACTGCAAGGGATCGACGTCCGGACGACGGCGAGCGGTATCCGGGCCGAGGACGCCGAGCTGACGGTGGAACGATGCACCGTCACCTCCCGGCTCGGGCCCGCGATCGGGATACGCGGCTCGCGGCGGTTCCTGATCAGCGGGTGCACGCTCAGCGGCGCCGAGCAGGGTGTGACGGTGGAAAGCTCGTCCGGGCGGATCGAGTCGACGTCGATCACCGACGTCGGCGGCGACGGGGTGGTCGCCGGGCTCGGCGCCGATCCGTCCATAGTGGACTGCGTGATCGCGGGCTGCGGGCAGCGCGGGATCTACGTCTACCAGTACGCCCGCCCGGTCATCGAGGGCTGCGACATCTCCCGCACCGCGCGCGAGGGCATCGCGGTGGTGCACCAGAGTGTGCCGCGGATCCGGCACACCACGGTGCACGACGTGAACGGCGCCGGGATCGCGTTCGGTCCCGGCTGCGGCGGGGTCGTCGAGAACTGCCGCCTGGACAACACCGCCGACCCGGACATCGAACTCGCCGACGGCGCCGACCCGGTGATCATCCGGCTCGCGGCCGAACCGGCCCGCCCGGCCGCCGCCGAACCCGGCGTCGGGGGGCTGCTCGCCGAACTCGACGCCATGGTCGGGCTGCCCGCGGTGAAGGCCGAGGTCCGCGCGGTGGTGGACGAGATCCAGGTCAACGAGTGGCGCCGCCGCGCCGGGCTGTCGGTCGGCGCGGTCGGCCACCACCTGATCTTCGCGGGCGCGCCGGGTACCGGGAAGACGACGGTCGCGCGGGTCTACGCGCGGCTGCTGCGCGAACTCGGCGTGCTCAGCGGCGGCAAGTTCCGTGAGGTGTCGCGGCGCGACCTGGTCGGGCAGTACATCGGCCACACCGCCGAAAAGACGTCGCTCGTGTTCGAGGAGTGCAAGGGCGGCGTGCTGTTCATCGACGAGGCGTACACGCTTTCACGGCAGGCGGGCTCCGGCGGGGACTTCGGCCAGGAGGCCATCGACACGCTGGTGAAGCTGATGGAGGATCACCGCACCGAGGTCGCGGTGATCGTCGCCGGGTACACCGGCGAGATGATGGACTTCCTGGCCGCCAACCCGGGGCTCGCGTCGCGGTTCGCCAAGACCATCGAGTTCGAGGACTACTCGGCGCCCGACCTGCTGCTGATCATCGAGCGGATGGTCGCCGACGCCGACTACGAACTCGCCGCGGACACCACCCCCGTCCTGCTGGACCACTTCGCCCGGATCGCGGGCACCGCCGGGTTCGGCAACGCGCGCGACGCCCGGCGGCTGTTCGAAGGCGCGCGCAAGGCGCAGTCGCGGCGGCTGCGCGGGCTCGGCCGGATGCCGGACATCGCGGAGCTCAAGAGCCTCCTCGCCGAGGACGTCCTCGGCGCCACGGGGTAGTGGTGTGGCGCTCGCACACGAACCGCTACCGTTCGTACTCGTGCGAGTACTCCTCATCGAGGACGACGAAAACCTGCGCATCGCCGTCAGCGGTTCGCTGCGCGGGGCCGGGCTGGCGGTGGACACCGCCGCGGACCTGCCAGCCGCGGACGAGGCGCTCGCGGTGAACGCCTACGACTGCGCGGTGTTCGACCGGATGCTGCCGTCGGGGGACTCGCTGCACTACCTGCGCCGCCGCCGCGCCGAGGGGTTCGCCCTGCCGGTGCTGTTCCTGACCGCCCTCGACAGCGTCGCCCACCGCGTCGACGGCCTGACCCACGGGGACGACTACCTGGTCAAACCGTTCGCGATGGAGGAACTGGTGGCCAGGGTGCTGAGCCTGTGCCGGTGGGGCGGCGCGGCGGTCACGCCGCCGGTCCTGCGCTGCGGCGACCTCGAACTCGACGCCGGGCGGCACGAGGTCCGCCGTGCGGGTGTGCTGCTGACCCTGACCAGGACCCAGTTCACGGTGCTGGAACTGCTGGTTTCGCGGCAGGGGACGCCGGTGAGCCGCACCGAGCTGATCGAACAGGGCTGGGACGAGATGGCCAATCCGGCGTCGAACGTGCTCGACGTCCTGATCGCCCAGCTGCGCCGCAAACTCCACACCCCGCCGATGCTGCACACCGTGCGCGGCTTCGGCTACCGCGTCGACCCCGCCTGAGCGCGTCCGGAAACTGATGTCATGCCGTCCAGTCCCCTTCAGTCGCCACCCCAGGCTTGCCGTATGCCCTGATGGGAGCCTTCACGGCGTTTAACGCTGTCATGGTGGCCTTCAGGGGCACGCATGAAACGGTCAGGGAGGTATGAAACGGGCGAATGGGTGGATTTTCTGTCCTTTGTGGAGGGTAAGCGGCTTCGAAGGACAGGTGCTCGAGGCTTCGAGCGGCGGCTGCTACGTCCGTTCTCAGACGCGTTCTGAGCGCTAGGTCCGTGCCCGCTGGGTGACCGCGATGCAGCCGAGCACCACCACCGCGGTGATCGGCGCCGCGACCGGGAGCTGTTCGTGCAGCAGCAGCACGGCCCACACCAGCGTCAGCAGCGGCTGCGCGAGCTGGAGCTGACTCGCCCTTGCCACGCCGATCTGTGCCATTCCCTTGTACCAGGCCACAAAACCGCCGGACTGCGAGAGCAGCGCGACGTAGGCGAACCCCGCCACCGCCTGCCCGCTGAGGTGGATCGGCTCGGTCGCCAGCGCCACCGCGGTCAGCGGGACGGTGACCGGGAGACCGACCACCAGCGCCCAGGCGATGACCTGCCAGCCGGGCATCTCGGCGGCGAGCCTGCCGCCCTCGGCGTACCCGAACGCGCAGAGCACGAGCGCGCCGAACAGCAGCAGGTCCGCCCCGGACGGAGCGCCCTGGCTCTGCAGGACGGTGAATGTCAGCACCGCCACCGCGCCGGCACCCGCGGCGAGCCAGAACCGGCGAGACGGGCGGCGTCCGGTCAGCACGGAGGACACGACCGCGGTGGCCAGCGGCAGCATGCCGATGACCACCGCTGAATGCGCTGTCGAGGACGTGCGCAGTGCGAGGGTGGTCAGGATCGGGAAGCCCAGCACGCACCCGGCGGAGACGACGGCGATCCCCCGCCATTGGGTCCGGCGCGGCAGCGGCACCCGGCACGCCTTGAGCGCCACGGCCGCGAGCAGCGCCGCGAGGACACACCGGCCACCCGAGGTCGTCCACGCGCCGAACCCGTGCAAGGACCACGCGGTCGCCGGGAAGCTGAACGAGAAGACCAGTACGCCCAGCGCCGACAGCAAGATTCCGGTGGCGGGCGCTACTCGCCGGAGCGTAGTAGCGCTATCGTCTAGCTTCATGTCCGATAGTAGCAGTGTCACTTCGTTGCTGGTAGAGCTTCGGGGCGAGCTGGAGCGCTACCCGGCGGGGGGCAAACTGCCGTCCAGTCGCGAGCTGGTGCACCGGCATCGGGTGAGCCCGGTGACGGTGTCGCGGGCGATCGCGGCGCTGACCGCCGAGGGCCTGGTGATCGCTCGGCCGGGCGCCGGGGTGTTCCGCGCCCCGCCCCGGCGGGCGCCCGCGAGCGCCGGGGACGTGTCCTGGCAGGAGGTCGCGCTCAGCGCCGGGGCGGATGCCAGGACGATCGACGCGGTCGGGGTGCTGGCCTGCTGCACCGACCCGCCACCCGAGGTGATCGACCTCAACGGCGGTTACCCCCACCCGGTATTGCAGCCGGAACGCGCGCTCGCCGCCGCACTGGCCCACGCCGGACGTCGTCCCGGCGCCTGGACCAGGCCGCCACTGCACGGCCTGCCCGAGCTCCGCACCTGGTTCGCCCGCGACATCGCCGGTCCCGGCGGCACGCTGACCGCCGAGCACGTGCTGATCACCTCGGGCGGGCAGAGCGCGCTCACCACGGCGCTGCGTGCGCTGGCGGTGCCCGGGGCGCCGGTGCTGGTCGAATCGCCCACCTACCCGGGGCTGCTGGCGATCGCCCGCGCGTCCGGCCTGCGCCCGGTCCCGGTGCCGGTCGACGCCGACGGCGTCCGGCCCGGCCTGCTCGCCGACGCGTTCCGCGACACCGGCGCCCGGGTGTTCGTCTGCCAGCCGACGTTCCAGAATCCCACCGGGGCGGTGCTTTCCGCGGCACGGCGGCTGGACGTGCTGCGAATCGCACGAGAGGCTGGCGCGTTCGTCGTCGAGGACGATTTCGCGCGCCTGCTGGCCCATCCCGGCTCCCCCGCGCCCCCGCCACCGCTGGCGGCCGCCGATCCCGACGGGGTGGTGGTCCACATCAGATCGCTGACGAAACCCACGTCGCCGAGCCTGCGGATCAGCGCGCTCACCGCTCGCGGGCCCGCCCTGGAACGGCTGCGCGGCCTGCACACCGTCGAAAGCTTCTTCGTGCCAAGGCCACTGCAGGAAACCGCGCTGGAACTGGTCAGCGCGCCCGCCTGGCCACGTCACCTGCGGACCCTCACCACGGCCTTGCGTGATCGCCGCGACGCCACGATCGCGGCGCTGCGCGAGCACCTGCCGGGCCTGCCCGCGCCCGACGTTCCGCACGGTGGCTACCACCTGTGGCTGCCCCTGCCGGACGGCGCCGACGAGGCGTCGTTGGTCAGCGCCGCGCTCCACGGCGGGGTGGCGATCACGCCGGGCAAGCTGTACTTCGCGGCCGAGCCGCCGGGGCCGCACCTGCGGCTGAGCTACGTCAGCGCAGGCACCGTCGGAGAAGTCGCCGAAGGCGTCCGCCGGTTGGCACGCGCCTGCCCAGTCTCTTGGCGCTAGACGAGCGTCAACGCTTCGACCAGGAACCGGGTCTGGTCCTCGACGGCGCGCTCGAAAACCGGGCCGCGGTAGATGCCGAAGTGCTCGCCCGGATAGGTGATCAGCCGTCCCCGGGGCGCGGCCCGCGCCGCCGCGACGACCGGCGCTTTGGGTGTGATGGTGTCCGCTTCACAGGCGCAGAAGAGCGCTGGGCACCGGATCCGCCCGGCCACCTCGCCGGGGCGATACCCAGGCAGGCTCAAGACGACGCGCGCGGCGACGGCGTTGTCCCAGCTCGCCCCCGGCTCCAGCAGCGAGCGGAACTGCGCCTCGGCACCCGCGACCCGCAGCAGCGCGGCGGAGTCCGGATCGCCGATGGTCGGCACGAGCAGCGGGGACCGTGACCCGGCCGCGGCGAGCGCCCGGTCCGCCAGCGCCTTCACGACGAGCTTGACCGTCCGGGCGCGGGGCAGCGCGCGCCGCCGGACCAGCCCGAGGTAGGGAACCTGGGCCACGACGGCGGCGATCCGGGGGTCGCGCGCCGCGAGCGAGACGACATGCCCGCCGCTGAACGACGAACCCCAGAGCGCGATCCGGGCGGGGTCGACCCCCGGCAGCCCGCGTGCGTGCTCCACCGCCGCCGTCCAGTCCGCGAGCTGCCTGCCGACGTCGAGCACCTGCCGGGGAGTCCCTTCGCTGTCCCCGAAACCCCGGTAGTCGAACACGAGCACGGCGAACCCGGCGGCGGCGAACCGGCGCGCGTAGGAGCCGAGCCCCAGCGCCCTGGTGGCCCCGAACCCGTGCGCCATCACGACAGCGGGCGCGTCCCCGATGGCCTCCGGCGGGTAGAACCACGCCGCCCGGCGCTCCCCCAGCCTGCCGAACGTCGTGTCCTCGCGGATCATGTTTCCTCACAATGTGCTTTCGTTGTCCGGCGCCGAACTCAGGGATCACCGGCCGCGTGCCGATGGTCATGGTGAGGCTTCGAACTCCCGTGAACAGGAGACTGTCATGAGCCAGGCGACCGCACCACAGCAGGACACCCTCGTCCACTCGTACCTGTTCCTCCGCCGCGCCATCGGCGTGATCGGCGTGGCCCTGCCACTGGTCCTGATCCTCGGCAAGCTGGTCGTCGACGGCGGTGGCCTGCTGGACTCACTCAGTGGCTACTACTACACCGACGTGCGGGACGTCTTCGTCGGCGCGATGTGCGCCACGGGCGTCTTCCTGCTGTCCTACCGCGGTTACGGCCGTACCGACGCGGTCGCCGGTGACGTCGCGGCCGTCGCGGCGATCGGCCTGGCGCTCTGCCCGACGAAGCCCGGCGGCGCCCGGACGCCCGCGGACAACGTCCTCGGCACGCTGCACCTCGTGTTCGCCGCGGTGTTCTTCCTGACGCTGGCCTATTTCTGCCTGGTCCAGTTCACCAAGAGCGACGCCGCGAACCCCACCCCGCGCAAGACCCAGCGCAACATCGTCTACCGCGTGACCGGCTGCGTCATCCTGGCGAGCCTGGTGCTCATCGTGCTGTCCAACTGGCTGCTGAGCGCCGAGACGAGCACGCTACATCCCGCGCTGTGGCTGGAAACAGCCGCGATCCTCGCGTTCGGCGTCGCATGGCTGACCAAGGGCGAGGCCATCCTCGGCGACTTGAAACCCTTGCCCTGAAACGGAGTCGACGCACGCGGCGTGGGAAATCACCTCCCCGCACACGGTCGCGGACCGGCCCACCCCGCAGAGGTACTCCCATCGCGCCTTGCGCGCGTATCACACGTACACCGAACCGTCCTACTGGACCACGCATTCCGCCAGCCACGCGGCGGCACGGAACGGCGTGTCCAGCGGAACGGAGCCCGTGAGCTCCGCAGCGGACATCCGGTAGCCACGCCAGGTCAGCCCCAACGCCCGCCACCCGGGCGCCAGGTTCTCAGGCTGACCGCCGGAGTCGTCGGCGACCAGCACGAATCGCAAGGTGCACCCCATCGCCTCCGCGTAAGCGATGAGATGCCGCACCAGCACCGTCGAGTGATACCAATTCCCCTCCACTCGCGACACCGTCGAAACGGGCAATCCCACCGCCCGGCCCACCCATTCCTGCGACAATCCCCGCCGGACGCGCAGGGCCCGCAGTTCCGCCACCAGTTCGCCGACCCCCTCGACCGAAGTCACCTCAGCCACGACCGGCCACCCTGCTCCGCCGCTTCGCCCGCGATCCCGGCACCGGCGTCAGCACCACCTTGCACCGCGAACACACCGCGCCCGGCTCGGAGATCAACGAGGCAGGCACGAAACGGACACCACAAATCCCGACATAAACGCCGTCCCCAGCAGCGAGCCCGGCCGCGAACCCATCATCGGTCACCGCATGGTCCACCACCGGTGTCACCGCCGTCACCCACGTCAGATGGACACGTTTGCGAACCGTCGTTTTCATGACCCCAGCGTCCGATGGCCGCACCCTTTTCCCGAGGGCAGGTTCCAGGGCATCTCTGTCCTGCCCGGGGCATTCTGGGACGTTGGCGCGGTCGGACAGGTACGGTCACCTGACAACCTGTTCAGGAGGTAACGGCAATGGTTACGCGCAATGAGGCCCTTCGCGCGGTTCGCGAAGCGACGTCATCGCGAACCAGACCCGGCGAACAAATGAGCCGTGGCGAACTCGCGGACGCGGTCAACGAGTATCTCTGGCACACCCGGCGCAAGCGTTTTGAGCTCGACGGCCATTCCGTCGCGCGTTACGAACGCGGACAGGTACGCTGGCCGAACGAGCCATACCGCGCAGGCCTCAGGGCCGTTCTCGGGGTCGACAGCGACGCGAAACTGGGCTTCTCCGCCAACCGGCGCGGTAGCACCGGTCCGCTGACAGGCCCGGTCAAGACCGTGACCACGGGCGGACTCAAGGCCACCGCCGATCTCGGCACCACCCCGACAGAGTTTCTCCGGCGCATTACCCTCGAAACCCCGGTCCCGGCCCGCGTCGGGCAGACAGAGGTGGACCACGTACGCGCGACGACAAGCGCCATCGCCATGTCGGAGAACCTTTTCGGCGGCGGCCTGTCCTGTGAAGCGGCAATGGGTCAACTCCGGTGGGCAGGCAAGCTCCTGGAATCGAGGGCGGCCGACAATGTACGTAACGCGCTGCTGGAAGCGGTCGGCAACCTCGGCGGCGTGGTCGCATACTCGGCTTTCGACATCGCCGATCACCGCGCGGCCGACCACTGCTTCGAGTTCGCCTTGTGGTGCTCCGAACAAGGCGGTTCCTGGGGCCTGCGGGCAGACACGTTGGCGGGCATGGCACGCAAAGCGACCTACCTCGGCAATTTCGAGGAAGCCCTCACCCTGATCGAATTATCACAGGTGAGAGCAGACAGACTGACCAGCACCGCGCGAGCCATGTTAGGGACGGTCCGTGCGCGGTTGCTCGGTTTGACCGGGCGGAACAGAGAAGCCCTTGATGAAGCGAGCAGGGCCGACGATCACTTTGCCGAACGCTCGAACGACGAAAATCCGCCATGGCTGGTCTACTACGACGAGGCGGAACACCAGGGCAGCATCGGCAAAGCGTTGATTCCGATCGCGAAAGACGAGGGCAAACCGGAGTTGGCTTCCTCTAGGCTCGAAGCCGCCATCCGATTACACGACGCTCGGTATCCCCGTTCCCGGGTATTTTCGCAAATCCGCTTGGCCTCACTCTTGATGGTGACAGACGACCCCAGACAAGCAGCGATGATCGGCAGAAATGCTGTCACCGGGGCCGCACCGCTCAACTCCGCAAGAGTCATCGCCGAGTTGGACGACCTGAAGCGGGTGGCAGAACCTCACAAGAGCATCGGAGACGTAACGGACCTGTGCGACGGCATCGCTGCCATGGCCAGACCAGCAGGTCCTTGACATCATCACCCGCGTGACACCGAAACCGACGTCAGCGGGCAGAGTCCTCCTGGCCGCAGCGGCGATAGCCGGACTGGACGCCACCGAAGCCAGGATGATCCGCGACGGTAACAACACGATCTACGAACTGCCGGACGGCATCGTCGCCCGGATTGGACGAACAGGAACGTCGGACATCGCTCGCCGGGAGGTGCAGGTCTCACACTGGCTGACTGCCGAGGCGGGCATCCGGGTCGTCCAAGCGGTTCCCGGCCTGCCGCAGCCGGTAGTGATTGAGGACAGGCCGGTGACCTGGTGGACTCTCATTCCGAAACACCGGTCCGGAAGTCCTGCGGAGCTGGGCACGCTGCTGGCCATCTTGCACTCGCTACCAGCCCCGACCGCGTTCGAACTGCCGATCCACGACCCGTTCCACGGTATATCCCAGCGGCTCGACACCACCGACTGGCTCGGCCAAGCTGATCGTGAATGGTTTGTCGAGCGACTGACCGCAGTGCGCGACGACTACACAGGGCACAACCATCGACAGAGTCGGACCGTGATCCACGGCGACGCTTGGCAAGGCAATGTCGCCGTTACGGAGGACGGTCACCCCGTTCTGCTTGACCTGGAGAATGTCGCGCTCGGGCACCCGGACCATGATCTGATCGACCTGGCGGTCGACTACCTCGACTTCGCCCGCCTGACCCAGGCCGACTACGAGTCCTTCGTGAAGGCCTACGGTGGCCACGACGTAACCGAGTCGCCCGGTTACCGCACCCTTGCCGACTTGCAAGAGCTTCGCTGGCTGTCCTTCGTGATGACCAAAGCCGCCGACGACCCGGCAGCCGCCGAGGAGGTACGTCACCGGATCGCTTGTCTTCGCGGTGAAGAGCCCCGCCCTTGGACGTGGACGGCTTTCTGACCTGCCAACGGAGTGATCTCACTGCTTTCGCTCACGGTGGCGGGCCAGTCGATCGAGCCAGCACCGAAACCCGATAGCGCTGCTTGCTGGCCAGGCTACGCCCGCAACTCCGCCACCAGTACCTGTGCCGCCGCCTTCGCGGGCTCCGACAACGGAGTCGGCTTCCCGCGACGGGCGGCGATGCGGATCGCGTTCGCGCACACAAGCAACTGGGACAACCTGCCGGACCGAGTCCGCAAGTCTCCGCCGAACTCATGCTGCACCCGCGCCGCAACGGCCGCGTCCGGTAAAGCTGACTGCCACAACGTGGCAGCGTCGAGGCCACGCGGAGCCGCGCCCCAGTCTTCCCAGTCGATCAAGTGACCCTCAACGGACAGATTGCCCCAGTGCACATCAGCGTGTGCAGTGGTCCAGTCGTCAACGGTCGTGTTGACCCCGTCGAACACCTCACTGATCCGCTTAGTCAAGTGAGCTTGGGTCATCCCCACCCGTTCGGTCTGGTGGGCCGCAAGTGCCGTCAGGGAGTCCCGGACAGTTGCCCACCAGGCATCCGGAAGCGTGGCCGCATTGGCGAGGTCACCCACGACTAGTGCGGAGATCAGTTCGACCTCGTCGGCTCGCCACACGACTTCACGAGCGTTGTCGGCCCACGTCGTCCCCTGGAACCACTCGGGCTTCTTCACGCCCTTGACCGTCGAGGCCGCTTCAAGGCCGACCCACACCGCACTGTTGATTCGCCAGCGATTGCGCCGCTCGACCCGCGCCCAGGTGCCGTTACTCGTGCGGAACCCCTCGGTGGCTCCAGAATCGCCGTAGACCACAGACGACCGGTCAAGGCGCAGGTCGAGGACGTGTTCAACGCGGCGGAGAACGTCCTCATGGTCATGTACTCGGACATCGAGAACAGCCACCGGAGAGCTGGACAGTGGAGGAGTCGTCACTACGTGCCCCTTCGAGGATCGGAACCAGTCGCGCTCATCATCCACGATTCGCGCTGGATCGAACCCGTTAGGTGAGCTCTGCCCCCTTCCTTTGGAGACCTTCTGCGCGACGAGACGCCCATTCCTCCTGATGAAGCCCTTGTTGAAGCGAGCAGGGCCGACGATCACTTTGCCGAACGCTCGAACGACAAGAATCCGCCATGGCTGGTCTGCTACGACGAGGCGGAACACCAGTGCAGCATCGGCAAAGCGTTGATTCCGATCGCGAAAGCAGGAGTCATCGCCGAGTTGGACGACCTGAAGCGGGTGGCAGAACCTCACAAGAGCATCGGAGACGTAGCCGACCTGTGCGACGGCGTCGCTGCCATGGCCAGACCAGCAGGTCCACGTCACCGGATCGCTTGTCTTCGCGGTGAAGAGCCCCGCCCTTGGACGTGGACGGCTTTCTGACCTGCCAACGGTTCCCGAGGCTCGGCCGACTCAGGATTCGCGGCGGGCGCGGGCGCGGCGCTTGCCCTCGTGCATGGCCGCCACCCTGGCCACCGGGATCTCGTGGCCCTCGGCCACCAGCGCGGCGTCGAGCCGTTGCGGCGCGGGCATCGCCTCGGCCCACGGATCCCCCTCGCCCAGCAGGCCCGGCGCGGTGCGGATGGTGAAGTCGGCCGGGGTGACGCTTTCCAGGTCGTCCCAGGCGACGGGGAACGAAACCGGCAGGCCCGGCCGGATGCGGGGGCTGTACGCCGCCGCGACCGTGGCACCGCCCGCGCGGGTCGAATCGAGGAACACCTTGCCCTCGCGGTCCTCCAGGATGTACGCCGTGGTCGCGACGGCCGGGTCGAGCCGCTCGGCCCTGGCGGCGAGGGCGCGGGTGGCCGCGGCGACGTCCTCGGCAGGCGCCGGTTCGACCGGTACGAACACGTGCACGCCCTTGGCGCCGCTGGTCTTGACCGCACCGGCCAGCCCGGCGTCGGCCAACGCCTGACGCACCAGCAGCGCGGCCCGCACGGCCGGGGTGAACCCGTCCCCCGGCGGCGGATCGATGTCGAGGATGAGGTGGGTGGGCCGGTCCCGGCTCTCGGCGAGGGACAGCGTCGGGTGGTACTCGATCGCGCGCTGGTTCGCGAACCACAGCAGCGTGCGGCGGTCGTCGCAGAGCGCGTAGTTGACCTCGCGCTTCGACGCCTCCGCCCACACAGGCACCCGCCGCACCCACTCCGGGGTGTACTTCGGCAGGTTCTTCTGCATGAAGGGCTTCTGGCCGCGCAGCACCCGCATCACCGACAACGGCCTGCCCGCCAGCCCCGGCAGGATGCGGTCTCGCACGGCGTCGAGGTAGTCCACGAGGTCCCGCTTGGTCGCGTCCTCCCCCGCCAGCAAGGGCTGGTCGAGGTTGGTCAGGGGTACGCCCGCCCGCTCGTCGTCACCGCTCATCGGACCCACCCTGCCAGGTCGTGACCGTGGGTCAACTCCTCAGTTGTTCACCCGATGGTGGTTGAGACGTCGCCGGTGCCGACCTAGCGTCGTGGCCGTCACCGATGCGGAGGTAGGCATGTCCACTGGAGATCTCACCCGGCGCAATCTGCTGCGGGCAGGCGGTGCCGCGGCCGCGCTGAGCCTTCTGCCCGGGGTCGCGTTCGCCACCCCGGAACCCGGGACCGCCCAGCAGACGAAGACCGTGACGGGGACCTTCAAACCGGACATCCCGGACTGGTACTACCTGCCCGTGGAGGTGCCGCGCGGGGTCAGCCAGATCGACGTCGTGTACTCCTACGACCGGCCGTCCGTGCCCAGCGGCACCCGCGGGAACGCCTGTGACATCGGCATGTTCGGCCCGGAAGGCCACCAGCTCGGCAACCAGCGCGGTTTCCGCGGCTGGTCGGGCGGGTTCCGCGACCGGTTCTCGATCAGTGCGTCCGAGGCGACGCCGGGCTACCTCGCCGGGCCGATCAAGCCGGGCACCTGGCATGTCATCCTCGGCCCGTACACCGTCGCGCCGCAGGGCCTGAACTACCGGGTGGACGTCACCCTGCACTTCGGCCCGCAGGGCACGCCGTTCAAGCCCAACCCCGCGCCCGAGACCGCCCCGGCCCGCCAGCGCGGCAGGTCCTGGTACCGCGGTGACTGCCACCTGCACACCGTGTACTCCGACGGCAGGCGCACGCCCGACCAGCTCGTCGCCGACGCGCGGGCCGCCGGGCTGGACTTCATCGTCTCCACCGACCACAACACGTCCAGCTCGCAGCTGCAGTGGGGCGATCACGCCACCGACGACCTGCTCATCCTCAACGGCGAGGAGGTCACCACCCGATCGGGGCACTGGCCCGCGATCGGGCTCCCGGCGGGCACCTGGATCGACTGGCGCTACCGGGCCGCGGACCCGGCCGATTTCCGCCGGTTCGTCAACGAGGTGCACCGGGCGGGCGGCCTGGTCACCGCGGCCCACCCGTTCGCGAACTGCTTCGGCTGTACCTATGAGTTCGCCTACGAGATCGCCGACCTGGTGGAGGTCTGGAACGGCCCGTGGACCGAGGACGACCAGGCGAGCGTCATCCACTGGGACGGCCTGCTGCGCGGCGGTCTCTGGATCCCGGCGATCGGCGACTCCGACGCGCACAACCCCGATCAGCGGGTCGCGCTGCCGCACACGGTCGTGCAGGCCGACAGCCTCCGCAAGGAGGACCTGCTGCGCGGGCTGAAAGCAGGGCGCGCCTGGCTCGCGGAGTCGTCGGCGGTCACGCTGTCGTTCACCGCGGCGGCCGGCGCAAGCACCGCGCAGATCGGTGGCCGGGCCGATGTCGGCACGGGCACCCCGGTGACCGTGCAGGTCGTCGTCGGCGGCGTCCCCGGCACGACGGTGTCGATCCTCGACCAGCTCGGCCCGCAGCACACCGAGACGGTCGGCGACTCCGGTTCAGCCACCGTCACCTGGACGACGTATCCGCGTTACAGCCGCTGGGTCAGGGCCGAAGTCCGGCGCCCGTCCGGCGGCCCGAACACCGCCACGCCCAACGCGATGGTGGCGATGACCAACCCGATTTTCCTCGGACCAGAACACGGGTAGCGAATGTCCGTCCGCCGAGCCGGATAAATGGCGGAAAAGGAGCGCGGCCGTGGTTTCTTGTCACCGTGGTCAGGCCTGCGGCCGCGCGGTCTTGTAACCCCCGTACGACCCGTCGGCACCAAGTTGACCATGACCCCATGGACATGCTGAAGTGCTGAGCAGACAGGGCGGCACGACGGGGAAACGGGGTTCGGTGAAGAGTTTCGGTTTCGCCATCAAGCGCAGTTATCCGGCCACACCGGCGATTATTTTCGACATTCTCTCCGACGTGCCCGAGTGGAAACGCTGGGCCTGGCCGCTGATTCTTTCCTCGAAATGGGAGAAACTGGGGACGGACACCGACGGCGGGCTCGATTCGGTCCGCTCGGCAGGCATCTGGCCCTTTTTGATCAGGGAACGGATCACCGAATACGAGCCGGGCAAGAAGCTGTCCTATTGCTTCGTCGGGCGCGTCGTGCCCGTCAAGGACTACCACGCGACGGTCACGCTGGAGGAGAACGGCGGCGGGACCGACCTGTCCTGGACCTCGTCGTTCGCCCCGCTGGTCCCGGGCAGCGGCAGGCTACTCGAACAGGTGGTCCGGCTGCCGGTGCTGTTCATGGTGTGGCGGCTGAAAAAAGCGGCTCGGCGGAAAGGCTGACGAGCGGGCCCGCTCACATCGCGTTGTTCTGCTCGTCCCTCGCGCGCAGCAGGTCCTCGCGGGCACGGGAGACCCGTGAGCGCACCGTCCCGATCGGACACCCGCACACCTCGGCAGCCTCCACATAGGACAGTCCGAGGAACTGGGTGAGCACCAGCGCTTCCCGCCTGTCCTCGTCGAGCCCGTCCAGCAGCAGCCCGAGCTCGATCAGGTCCTCGAAACCGGCGCTGCCCTGGTCGCGCACGGCCCTGTCCTCCGCCGCGCGCTGCCAGTCCTCGGCACCCGAGAGCCGAGGCCGCGCCGAGACCGAGCGGATGTGGTCCACCACGACCCGCCGGGCGATCGACAGCAGCCAGGTCCGCGAGGAGGACCGGCCAGCGAATCGCGGCAGGGAACCGAACGCGCGGAGGTACGTTTCCTGGGTCAGGTCGTCGGCCAGCGCCGGGGAGGCGCGATGGGCGAGGAAGCGCCAGACGTCGGCCTGGGTCGCGCGGACCCACTCCTCGAGCGCGGTGCGGTCGCCCCGGCCCGCCGCCATGGCGAGCCCGGTGATCCGCTCGTCATCGTTGTTCGACCGACCTGGGGACACGCACCCAACGTAGTGCACGGGTGTGCCGGGAACTCAAGCCGTCTCACGGACGACTAACTCTTTCGTGAGCTGTGAGACCTACCGTGAAGCGCTGTCCGCCCGCATCGACGGCGAGCGCGGACCGCTGCCCGAACAGCAGGTGGACCTGCACCTGACCGGCTGCCCGGCCTGCCATCGCTGGTACGAGCAGAGCCTTCTCCTGCGCCGCTCGATGCTGGTCCGCGCGGCGCCCCCGGTGCCGGACCTCACCGCCGCCATCCTGGAGAACGCGCCCCCGCCGCGGGAGAAATGGGGCCTGCGGATCGCGCTGGGCACGGTCGCGCTGGTGCAGTGCGGGCTCGCGTTCGCCCAGCTGCTCGGCGTCGACACCGGCATGCACGGCGCACCGGGCGGGTTCATGCAAACCCATCTGATCAACGAGAGCGCCGCGTGGAACCTGGCCGTCGGCATCGGGCTGCTCTGGGCCGCGCTGCGCACCCGCGCCGCCGCCGGGCAGCTGCCGATGATCGCCGGGTTCGTGCTCGTGCTCACCGTCGTCTCGGCCGGGGACCTGCTCGGTGACCGCGTCACCCCGGAACGGTTGCTGTCGCACGGTTTCCTGGTCGTCGGGCTCGCGCTGCTGTTCGCCGTGCACCGCCGCCACCGGGCAACCCACCAGCCGGGCCCGGTCGTCGGCGACGCGCTGGACACCGGCGAGGACCTCCGGCTCACCGAGCACGGCTCGTTCGGCGCCGCACCCGGCATCCGGCGGAGCCAGGAGGCACGCCGCCCGGCCGGGAAACACCGGGCGGCTTGACGGGCACCCGGTGGCGGGGCCGGTCTGGCCCCACCACCGGTGTCGCTCAGCCCGCGCTGAGCAGGCCGTTCATCGTCGTGATCTCCCGCTGCTGGGCGTCGATGATCTGCTGCGCGAGCTGCTTGGCCTCGCCGCTGCCGCCCTGCCCCAGCTCCGCCTTGGCCATGTCGATCGCTCCCTGGTGATGGGCGGTCATCATGGTGAGCCACCGGCGGTCGAACTCGGCGCCCTTGGCCTTGGCGAGGTCGGCCATCTCGGTCGCGGACATCATCCCGGCCATCGAGCCGTGGTCCATCCCGGCCATCGGCGCGGGCGCGCCCCAGGCCGTCAGCCAGCCGGTCATCGTGGCGATCTCCGGGTCCTGAGCCTGCTGGATCCGGCTCGCCAGGTCCCGGATCGGCTGGTTGGCCGTGCCCGCGGGCACCAGCTTCGCCATTTCGACGGCCTGCTGGTGGTGCGGGATCATCTGCTGGGCGAAGGTGACGTCGGCCTGGTTGTGCCCGGCCGCCGAGGCACTGGCGCTCGGGGCGGGTCCGGTGCTCTGGCCGGCGCAACCGGCGAGCAGCACGCCCGCGGCGAGTACGGGCAGTACGAAGCGCATGGTTCGGTGAATCATTGGTGGGTCCTCTGTTTCCGCGTGGGTTCAGGTCATGACGGCGTGACCGGCGAGCGACCGGCCGGGCCTGTCAGACCCGCAGCACACAGGCGGTGAGGAGGATTTCGCGACCACGTCTGGACGGCGGTGGGCGCGAGGGACCCGGCCGCCGGACGCGCTGGGCGAGCGACGGCGCCACCGCGCCCACGACGCCGAGCAGCCAAAGCACCACGGCGAGACCCGCGAGGGCGCCGAGCACGGCCAGGCACAGATGCAGCGGATCGTGGTGCATTCCGGGGTCCATCGGCGCCGGATCCGCGGCGGGCAGCCCTGGCGCGGCGACCATGACCATCGCGGCGGGCGCGGGGTCGTCCATCGAGTGACCGGGCTGGGCCGTCCCGACGTGGTGCATGGCGACCACACCCCAGGCGAGGGCGCACAGCAGCGCCCAGCGCGCCCAGGTGCCCGTCTTCCGCCCGCTCATCCCCTCACCATACCCAGCCCAGGTATCTCCCGCCGGTCGGGTCAGTGCGCGGTGACGCAGTGGCAGCCACCGCTGACGTGACAGATCTGGCCGTCGCTCTCGGGGTTGCGGAGGTAGCGGGTGCCGTCGTCGAGATCGACCTCGATGACGTCGAGCGGGTCGACCGCGGACACGGTCCCGTAGGTGGCCGTCCGGGTGCGGGTTTCCGGGTCGGGCGCGCTGAACACGACGACGCGGTCGCCGGGCTGGAAGTGGTTCCACTGCCAGCCGTTGAGGTCGAACCAGGTGCCGGTGAACGCCCGCGAGACCACCGCGAGCGCCACCCCGGTCGCGGCCGCGACGCGGCACATCGTGTCCACCGAGACCAGTGCGGCCGGATGGGTGGGCGAGCCGGCGTCGAGCCAGGAATCCAGGCTCGCCGCCGGCAACCCCGCCGACGCGGCGATGGACCGCACCGACCGGCCCGGCTGATGACGGTCCAGCAGTACGGCGACCCGCGTCCTGTCGTGCATCCGGCCTCCCACTCTCCGGACCAGACTATCCCGCATCTGCGGATCCAGAGAATGTTTCCCACCGCTTACGCGGGTGAATCCACTGTCTAGCGCTGGCCGCGCAGGGTGTCGCGACCGGCGTAGCGGGCCTCCGCACCCAGCTCCTCCTCGATGCGGATGAGCTGGTTGTACTTCGCCGTACGGTCGGAGCGGGACAGCGAACCGGTCTTGATCTGGCCGCAGTTGGTGGCCACCGCGAGGTCGGCGATGGTGGTGTCCTCGGTCTCACCGGAGCGGTGCGACATGACCACGGAGTACCCGGCCTTGTGCGCGGTCTCCACCGTGGTCAGCGTTTCGGTCAGGGTGCCGATCTGGTTGACCTTGACCAGGATCGAGTTCCCGATGCCCCGCTCGATCCCGTCGCGCAGCAGGTTCACGTTCGTGCAGAAGACGTCGTCGCCGACGAGCTGGACGCGGCCGCCGATCTTGTCGGTGAGCTGCTTCCAGCCTTCGAAGTCGTCCTGAGCCAGACCGTCCTCGATGGACACGATCGGGAACCGCCCGGTCAGCTCGGCGAGGTAGGCCACGTGCTCCTCGACGCTGCGCTTGCGTCCCTCGCCGGTGTAGTCGTAGACGCCGTCGGCGTAGAACTCCGACGCCGCCGGGTCGAGCAGCAGCGCGATGTCCTCACCCGGGGTGTAGCCGGACTGCTCGATCGCGCGGACGACGAACTCCAGCGCCTCGTCGGCCGAGCTCAGGTTGGGCGCGAAGCCGCCCTCGTCGCCGACGTTCGTGCCGTGCCCGGCGTCGTGCAGCGACTTCCGGAGCGTGTGGAACACCTCGGAACCCATGCGGACGGCGTCGGCGAAGGTCTCCGCGCCGACGGGGCCGATCATGAACTCCTGGAAGTCGATCGGGTTGTCGGCGTGCGCGCCGCCGTTGATGATGTTCATCATCGGCATCGGCAGCAGGTGCGCGAACACGCCACCGACGTAGCGGTACAGCGGCAGCGTGTTGGCCTGCGCGGCGGCCTTGGCGACGGCGAGGGAAACACCGAGCGTCGCGTTGGCGCCGAGCCTGGCCTTGTTCGGCGTGCCGTCGAGCTCGATGAGGGTGCGGTCGACCTGCGCCTGAGCCTCGGCTTCGAGCCCGATGACGGCACCGGCGATCTCGGCGTTGACGGCGTCGATGGCCTTGCGCACGCCCTTGCCGTGGTAGCGCGACTTGTCGCCGTCGCGCAGTTCGACGGCTTCCTTCGTCCCGGTGGACGCGCCCGACGGCACCGCCGCGCGCCCCAGCGAACCGTCCTCGAGCTCGACGTCGACCTCGACGGTCGGGTTGCCCCGGCTGTCGAGGACCTCGCGGCCGCGGACCCGGACGATGGCAGTCATATTCGCTCCTCGGGGAGAGTGTCGTGTTTTCCGGCGCACCGGAGGAAAGTCGCAGGCGGCACAGCACCGGGCCACCGGAGAAAGCGACCGAAGGCTAGCAGAAATCGCCCTGCTCTGAATCAATAAAGATCAGGGCACGGTTTGCCCGCGCGCGGCGGTGTAGAGCGCGTACCACTCGACCGTGGTCATCGCCGCGGCCTGCCGGGCCGCGTCCGCGCAGGCGTGGATCCGGCCGGGGTCGGCGGTGCCGATGACCGGCTCGATTCCGGCGGGGTGGCGCAGGAGCCAGCCGAGCACGATCGCCTCCGGCGTGGTGCCCTTGGCCGCGGCCAGTTCGGCGACCAGCGCGGCGGTCCGCTCGTCGGCGGGCGTGCGGTCCGCGGCGGCGGAGCCGGAGTAGACGCCCTGGGCCAGCGATCCCCAGGCCTGCAACCGCACGCTGTGGGTACGGCAGTACTCGAGGGTGCCCTCGGGGAAGTTCACCGCGCGCCCGTCCGGGTGGTTGACCAGCACCCCGGCATCGACCCAGTCGCGTTTGCCCAGGCTCATCTCCAGCTGGTTCACCACGAGCGGCTCGTCGAGCGCGTCCTGCAGGAAAGCCATCTGCGCGGCCGACATGTTCGACACCCCGAGCGCGCCGACCTTGCCCGCCGCCCGCAACTCGGCGAAGGCTTCCGCGATCTCGGCGGGCTGCATCAGCGGATCCGGCCGGTGCAGCAGCAGGATGTCGACGAAATCCGTGTCCAGCCGGTCGAGGCTGGCATGGACACGATCGAGGATCGAAGCCTTGCCGAGGTCGTAGTACGCCTCGAGCCCGTGCTCACCGAGCCGGATGCCGCATTTGGTCTGGATCCGGATCTTCTCCCGCCAGGCCGGATTCCGCGCCAGCACCCGCCCCAGCACGGCCTCGGACTTGCCAAGCCGGTAGATGTCGGCCTGGTCGAACCAGGCGATCCCGATCTCGAGCGCCGCCGCCACCGCGCGTTCCGCCTTGTCGACGTCCGCCGCCGTCAGCGGGGCGGCCGACCAGGCGCCGCCGAGTCCCATACAGCCATAGACCAGTTCACCGTTCACCCCGGCACCCTAGGGCGTGTCAGGTAAATCTGTTCGATGGGCTTCGTGAACTTGATTTGCCAGACACGGCCTTGCCCGTCCACTCAGGACAAGCGGTTGAGCAGGCTGGCGTCCAGCCGGGGCGCCGCCGGGCCGTAGGCGTTGGCCCGCGCGCTCCTGAGCCGCAGCGCGGGGATGGCGAAGAGCCACCGCAGGAATCCGGGCGGCGCGGCGGCCTTCCCCCGCGCCCGTGCCCGCGCCGCCCGGCGTTCGACCCGCACCTGCTGGGCCTGCACCTGTTCGATCGCGTCGATCCGATCCTGCCGGACCGCCCCGAGGTCCTCAGTGGACAGTGTGCCGTCCAGCAACGGCAAGGTGATCCGGTTGGCCGTCGCGACGGCGTCCTGGATCGCCATCAGGATCCCGTTTCCCCCCACCGGGGAGATCACATGGGTGGCGTCGCCGATCAGGAGCAGGCCCGGCCGATGCCATCGCTCGGCCCGGGAGATGTCGACCGAGAGCAGCGTGGTCTGCGAGAAGTCGGTGAGCAGGTGCGCCCGGTCCGCCAGCCACGGGACGTGCTCGCCGAGGAACGCGCGGATCGGCTCGGGACCGCGCTCACGGACTTCGGCGTACGCGCCCTTCTCGATGCTGTAGCCGACCTGCCAGTCACTGATTCCGCCCAGGACGCCGACGTAGGAGTCCCGGCCGAAGTACAGGTCGAGGTCGGCGTCCGGCGGGTCCAGCGGGGAGCGCGGCAGCCGGAACCACAGGATGTCCGTGGTCGCGCCCAGCGGGAGCGCGGGCATCCCGGCCAGGCGGCGGACCGTGGAGAACCGGCCATCGGCGCCGATCACCAGGCAGGCGGGGATCTCCTCGTCACGGCAACGGACGCCGGTGACCGTGCCGTCCGCGGCCTCCAGCAGGCCGGTCACCTTGGCGCCCATCCGCAGGGTGAACCCCGGCAGGGTGGCGGCCTGAGCGGCGAGGAAGTCGAGAAACCGGACCTGCGGCATCAGGGCGACGTAGTTGAACGGGGTGGGCAGGCGGTGGTAGTCCGCGGTGCTCCACACCCCGGCCGGTGTGTGGAAACGGAACGCGCGGGCCTTGAAGTGGTCGAGTTCCAGCAGCGCCGCGGCCAGCCCGAGCCGGTCGAGCAGCTCCAGCGTGTACGGGTGCAGCGAGTCGCCCCTGAAGTCCCGGTCGAAGTCGCCCCGGGACTCCAGCACCGTCACCGGCACGCCCGCCCTGGCGAGCAGATAGCCCAGGATCATCCCGCCGGGACCGCCACCCGCGATCACGACCGGCGCGGCGGGGTTCACGCGTTCCCCGTTTCGCGCAGCCGGAAAACCGCCATGCCGGGCAGGTTCACCCGGATCTCGGCCAGGCTCGCGTCCTTGGCGATCGGGAAGGCGCTGATCGCCCAGGGCACGGACATCGAGGCGAGGTACTGCGCCACGATCCCGGCGGCCTCCTCGTCGCCGGGGACTTCGGCCCGGCAGGACTGACGGCTCGACGCCGACAGCACCGCGCACGCGGGCTCGGCCAGCAGATTCGCCACCCAGTCCCGGTCACGGACCGGCGAAACCAGATATCGCCGTCCCGAGGCCTGGATCACCGCCAGCGGCACACGCCTCGGCTCGCCACTGGCCCGCCCGCTCGTCTCGACGACCCGCAAGCCGTACTCGCCGTCGGTCACCGGCCGCGCCGGTTCGGCCAGCACCTTGGCCACCATCGCCGCGTTCATCGCCCGCAGATCCATCCGTTCCGCCTCCCAGGTCGCACCTCGCTAGACAGTCTAGCAATATTTACTAGACTGTCTAGCGACCTGGCGGCCTAAGCTGTCCGGGTGGAAGAAGTCACGCTGCGGGTCAACCTCGCGCTGAGGAATCTGCTCGCGCTCGCGCACGACGTGCAGAACACGCTGGCGAAGCGACTCGAACTGGGCGGCACCGACGTCCAGGCGCTGCAGCATCTGGCGGGCAGCCCCCGACCACTGGGCACGGTGGACCTGGCGCACGCGCTGAGCATCCGGTCGGCGTCGGCCACCGTGCTGGTCGACCGGCTCGAGGCCGCTGGCCACGTCCGGCGGGTGCCGCACCCGACCGACCGCCGCCGCATCACCCTCGCCGTCAGCGACTCGGCCCGCACCGAGGTCCGCGCCGCGCTCGCGCCGCTCATCAGCGCCATCACCGAGCTCACCGAACGGCTCGAACCGGCGCACGCCGAGACCGTGGCCGGTTTCCTCGCCGACACCACCGAGGTACTGCGCCGGTTCAGCGCGGGCGATTGACTTGAGGCCCGAAGCGGGCCGATCGCGTCTCTTTTTTCACACTTCACAACCGGCAACCCTTCGGCAATCAGCCCGCCGACACGTTACCCGGAAGAAATAAAGTGCTCAAACACCTGAAATAAGGCTGACAAGACTGGGAACCAGCGATGATCATCCGCATCGGCACTATTTCGAAGGCGCGAGTTCATTGCCTTTCAGGTAAACCATCCTAAGGAGAGAACATGACCACGATCGTTTCCTTGATCGACGCCATTCTCGCGATCATCGGTATCGCCTGATCCCAAGCCGGTCGCCCGTCATGCCATTACCAGGCATGGCGGGCGACTTCATTTCGGTCAGCTCACGGCCGTTCACCCGAAATAGTGAATCGAGCGCCGAGTACGACGATCGCGGGCCACAGGGATTGCGCCCCCGCGAGCAGGCGTTCGGTCAAACCGACGAGGTCACCGTTCTGAAGAGCGATCCCGAAAGCGATCAGCAGGCTTACCAACACGGTGACCGCGACCACGGTCATCGGCCTGCGCAAAACCGCCGCCGGGGCCCGCCGGAACGCGGCTCCCACCGGCCAGAGCACCAGCGCGAGGAACGCGATCAGCGCCGTCACCCCGTGGGCGCCCGACGGTCCCGAAACCGGCAACGGCAGTGCCGCCACCACAGCGGTGGCCACGCCGCCGACGGCCAGCACCACCCGGCCGGGCCACCGCGCGGGCCGGAGTCCGAGCGCGGTCACGACGTGACACACCCCGAGCACGGCGAGGCCCGTCGTCATGATCGCCCGATCCTGCGCGCCGTGCCCGGCGAGCGCGCTGATCGTCTGGCGGATCGAGTCGTACCCCGCGGGCTGCCGTGCCGCCGCGACGGTCCAGCCGCCGATCATCGCGACCGGTGCCACCAGCGACGAGACCACCGCCCACCAGGGAACCGGCCGGAAGCCGACGGCGTCCTTCGTCTCCAGGTCCACTAAGTACGGTCAGCTCGTGGTTTCTTCGAGCAGCACCAACGGGATCTCCCGCTCGGTCTTGGTCTGGTAGCCGGCGTAGTTCTTGTGGTCGGCCACCACCAGCGGCCACAACCGGGCACGCTCCTCGGCGGTGGCCACCCTGGCCACCATCGGCCGCGCCGCCTTGCCCTGGTAGGCGACCTCGACGCTGGGGTTGTCCCGCAGGTTGAGGAACCACGCCGGATGCTTGTCATCACCGCCGCGCGAAGCCACGAGGACGAGGGTGGTGCCCTCCTGGATCGGCGAGGTGAGCATCACCGAGCGGGGCTGGCCGGACTTGCGGCCGGTGGTGGTGAGCTCCAGTACGGGCATGTTGGACGCGCTCCACCCGGCCCGCCCGCCACTGACCTTGAGCAGTCCTCGGTGAAAAGCGTTCATGGTCTTGAGTGCGAAGTCGCTGGGCATACCGCCGAATCTAACAGCAGCCGACCCGTTCAGCCCTGAGGCCGTCCGCGCGGCCGCCCTTGCCCCTGAAGGCCACCTTCACCGCGTAAAACGCCGTGAAGGTGGCCTTCAGGGGCAGTTGGGCAGCGGTCATCGCGGGACGGGCGCTCGCTCAGCCTTGGGGCTGGCTGATGTTCACCAGCCAGCCGATGCCGAAGCGGTCCACGCACATGCCGAACTCGTCGCCCCACATCTGCTTCTCCAGCGCGACCGAAACGGTGCCCTCGGCGGACAGTTTCTCCCAATAGCCCCGCAGTTCGTCACCGTCGTCGCCGCTCAGGCTCACCGTGATGTTGTCGCCGGGGTTGTGCTCCGTCCCCGGGGGATTGTCCGCGGCCATGAGCGTGAACCCGCCCTCGGTCTCGAGCATGCCGTGCATGATCTTGTCGGCCCCGGGGGCGTCCGGCGCGCCGTACTGGCCGAACGTGTTCAGCTCCAGCGTGCCGCCGAAGACTCCGTTGTAGAACTCCATGGCTTGGCGCGCGTTGCCGGCAAAGCTGATGTACGGGTTCAGACGAGCGGACACCGGATGCTCCTTCGATCGCGACGGACCAGCATCGTCGCAGATCAGCCCCACCCCGACAACAGGAACGGGCGAGCACGGCGTGGCGCGTTTTTCACCAGGGAGAATCAGGTGCCGTAGCGAGTCCGCACCACCGAAGGCGTGTCGAGGTTCTGCCCGGCGTCGATGCTCTGTGCGAGCCGGAGGTACTGCCCCTCGGCCCACATGAGCGGCGCCGCGCTGCCCGTCGGCCTGCCGAGCCCGAAACACGCGAGGTCGGCGCGGTCCCAGATCTGCTCGGGCACGAAGTAGCCCTCGTTGGCCGAATCGGCCATCGACTTGAGATAGACCGCGGCGGACCGCCCGTTCGCGAGCTCGTACTCACCACGTTCGCCCGAGAGCACCGGCCACAGCCTGCCGGAGCGCTGGGAGCCGTTGGCGGGCCAGCCACCGCAGTTCGCGCTGCTTTCGCCGTAGCTGTCGTGGACGTAGCGGTGGAAGTAGACGTCCCCGTTGGGCGTCGTCACCTGCATCGGCGCGTTGCCGTCGTACGCGGCGGCGGTGGGCGCGATCGACGCCGCGACAGTCGCGTCCGCGGCGGGCCGGATGCCCAGCCGGACCAGGTCGAGGAAGCCGAAGTCCACCACGTCGCGTTCGTAGTAGCAGCCGTCGTCGAAGCAGATCTGTGCGGTGTCGTTCGGGTTCGTGCCCTTGTCGAGTCGCTCGTAGTACTGGTGGCCGCCCCAGTAGCCGGACGTGGTGACGGTCCAGCCAGTCAGCGAGGCGCGCCACGAGTCCGCTGTGGACTCCCAGGTCGCGGCGCTCGCGGCGTCGCCGTTGGCCCTCGCGATCGCGCCCGCGGCGACCAGCCCGGCGATCTCGGCGGCGATCGACGAGGGCGACTTGCCGTACTGCTCCTCCCAGCGTTCCGTGGTGTCCGGCCCGGCGGCACGGATGTGGTTCGCGGTCAGCTTCACCTTGGCGTAGGTGCCCGCGTCGGTCAGCCCTGTTTGCCAGGCGAGCAGGATCGCGTCGGCGTCCTGGTCGAGTTGCTCGCAGCAGCCCAGCAGCTGGGCGTTCGCCCCGGCCACGCCACTCACCGGGCTGTAACGGGGAAACGCGCCCGCGGGGTACGTCGTCCCGTCGCCAGCGGTCGGCGAGCCGATCCACTGCGAGTTCCACAGGAACTGCGCCATGCGTTTCGCCTGCGCGCTGTCCCCTGCGGCGAGCAAGCCGGTCGCCTGCTGGTAGAGGTCGCGGCCCCAGACCCGGTGGTAGCCGTCGTTGAGACTGTCGCCGTTGGTGAAGTCACCCCACGGCGTCGCGAGGCCCGCGACGCTGGCACCGGGATGCGTCTTGTCCTCGGCGGCGTGCAGTGCCATCGCAGCCACGTAGTACGCGCGGCGGCGCTGGGTGTCGCTCGCGACGCTCACCGGAGCGGGCTTCAGCCCGGCCAGGTAACCGTTCCAGCCGGTGCGGTAAGCACCGGCCACGCTCGGGAACCCGGCGGACAACGAGGCGCCGGCCGCGGAGTTCGCCGCCGCGGCGGTGCCGCCATACGCGAGCGCGACGGTGAACGTGGTGTCCGCGCCGACCGCGATCTGTCCACATTGGACGACGTTGCCGGTGCCCGACACCGCGTCGAACTGGTTGGTCAGCACCTTGTCGGCCCGCAGGTCGGTGAGGCAGTCACTGCCCGCGCCGCTGTAACCGTTGTCGTGCGCGACGAACCCGCTCGACACCCGCAGCGCCGAGGTGACGGTGGTGGACGCGCCGAACAGGTTTTCGGTGCCGCTCGCCATCAGCGCGCCGGAACCGGCGTCCCACCAAGCGTTGTCGTTGCCACCGCCCCCGGCCATGGACGGGTTGGCCAGCAGGTGGAGCCGGTAGGCGCCGCCGTCGAGCGACTGGAACCGGGTGCTGGTCAGCAGCGTCGCCCGATTCGGGTCGGTCACGTAACTGGTGGTGATCCGGTACTTTCCGCTCTTCGCGGTGTTCGTGACCGTGTATTCGAGGGCCTTCTCGTCGGGCATCGACACCGCGTGCGTGGTGGCGTCGCGCTCCAGGTCGACGAAGGTCGAGCCGTCGGTGACGACGAACTGCATGTCCTGCGTGTTCGCCACGTCGGCGCGGGGGTAGAACACCTCGGAGGTGATGCCGTTGGCCACGGTGAACCAGACCGTGCTCGCCGTGGTGGCCGAGGTGCCCAGCGCCGCCTTGTTCCCCGTCGCCCACGACGCCGGGCCGCCGCAGCAGTCCGTCGCGGTGCCCCCGGCGGCAATCGCCGCCCCCGAGGGAGCCCCGGCCGCGACGACCAGTGCCCCGGACAACCCCAGAACGGCTACCACGACCCGCCAGACAGGCCTGCGCTCGCGCATGGACAACCTCCGGCACCCTTGACGGCGAATATGTTGTGAGTCGCAACATATTCGCCGCAGGACCGGCCGGAAGCAACCGGCGAACGTGTCTGGATCGATCCGGAAAGGTCTCAGACGGGCAACGCGGTGGCCTTCCCGGCCACGATGCCGAGCGGTTCGACCGTGATGCCGCCGTCGAGCAGCTCCGCGGCCTGACCGGCGAACGCCCGCAGTGCCGGGTTCTTGCCGTGCACCGACAAGGCGTCCGAGTCGCTGAAGAGCTCGTAGAACACGAACTCGACGCGGCCACCCTCCAGCTCACGCCGGTGCGCGACGTACACCTTGGTGCCGTCTTCGACCTTGGCCGCGTCCACGAGCTGGAGCAGGTGCCGCTCGACCTCGTCCTCCTTACCGGGAAGGGGACGGATGAAGGCGAGCTGCGCCACTGGATCGGCCACGGTGATGGTCCTCCTCGTCGAATCGGTCGGCCAGGGCGCCCTTCGCCCCTGGCGCTGAGGCCAGTAAAGCATCGCGTCGATGGTCGGCAACCGGGCCGGCGAACCTTTGACGCGTTTCGCCGCTCACTCGCCGGGTGGCTCGGACAAACCGTCCCGATCCGCCCACTCCAGCAGCGTTTCCAGCGAGTACGCCGTGTCGTCGATGCCCCGGTGGAGATCACCGAGCTCGGCGAACCGCGCGGGCATCGTCGCGATGGTGCTCTCCCGCGGCTCGACGTCGTCGACCTCCGCCCAGGTGATCGGCGTGGACACGATCGCCTCCGGCACCCCGCGCACGGAGTACGCGCTGGCGATCGTGTGGTCGCGCGCGTTCTGGTTGTAGTCGACGAACAGCTTCTTCGGGTCGCGGTCCTTGCGCCACCAGGTGGTGGTGACCTCGTCCGGCAGCCGTCGTTCGACCTCGTGCGCGAACGCGAGCGCGGCCCGGCGGACGTCGGCGAACTCCCACCGCGGCTCGATCCGGACGTAGACGTGCAGCCCGTTGCCGCCGGACGTCTTGGGCCAGCCGGTCATGCCCAGCTCGTCGAGGATCTCGTGGACGACGTGGGCCACCCGCCGCACCACGGCGAACCCGCACTCGGGCATCGGGTCCAGGTCGATGCGCCACTCGTCGGGGCGTTCGGTGTCGGCGCGGCGGGAGTTCCACGGGTGGAACTCCACAGTGGACATCTGCACCGCCCACACCACGTGCGCCAGCTCCGTGACGCACAGCTCGTCGGCGTGCCGGTTATAGCGCGGGAAGTGCACCCGGACGGTTTCCAGCCACGGCGGGGCGCCGTTCGGGACGCGCTTCTGGTGCACCTTGTCCCCCGCCACCCCGGACGGGAACCGGTGCAGCATGCAGGGCCGCTCACGCAGCGCCCGCACGATGCCCTCGCCGACCGACAGGTAGTAGCGGACCAGGTCGAGCTTGGTCTCCCCCCGAGCCGGGAAGTACACCCGGTCCGGGTTGGAGATCCGCACCGTCCGGTCCCCCACCTCGAGCTCCACCGCGGAGTCTTTCGCCATGGGGAGAACCTAACCCGAAACGGCCCGCGAGGCGCTTTTCTCCCGGCGCAGCGCGGCCCGTTCGACCGCCGTCCAGGTGGTCGTGGTCAGCAGGTACAGCCCGGCGGCGAGCGGCACGAAGGCCGCGAACAGCACCGTCCCGTACGGCAGCAGCCGCATCAACGCGGCTCCCGGGACGTCCGGCGCCCCGGTCCGCTCGGCGAGCCTGGCCTGCCAGCGGATGGTGAACCGGGCGACCAGGGCGAGGGCGGCGAACAGGCAGGCGAACACCAGGACGTGGACGCTGACCGAGCCGACGGTGAAGACGTCGGTGACGTGCAGGCCCAGCGGCGCCCCGAAGAGCGTGTGGCCGAGCAGAGAGTTCGGGGCGCCGTCGACCGTCGGCGACGCGAACAGCCGGTACATCACGGTGAAGAACGGCACCTGCGCCACCATGGGCAGGCAACCGGCGAACAGCGAGGTTCCCGAGTCCCGGTACAGCTCGGTCGTCTCGCGCCGCAGGCGCTGGGGATCCTTGCCGTGGAGCTTGCGCAGCTCACCCACCTTCGGTGCCAGCGCCGCGCGGGCCTTCTCACCCCGGACAGCGGCGCGGGCGAGCGGATGCAGCAGCAGACGGACGGCGGCGGTGAACGCGACGATGACGATCGCGGTGCTGAGCTCGCCGAACACAGGATCGGCGAGGGTGGCGAGCCAGCCGACCACGTGGTGGACGGCGGCGACGGGCACGTCGAGGAAAGCGAACATGGGCGGCACTCCGTGTGGTCTCGAATGAGGAGAACGGACAACGGAAGCGGCTGTGCGCAAGGAAAAGGAACGGATAACCCGGACGGACCGGACCGGTACGTCAGGCGAGGCACGCAGCCGCCGAGGCGGCCGAGGGTGCTCTGGGACGGGCGTTGCCCGCCGCGCCGGGGTCGCGCAGCCGCAGGAAAGCGGTGCGGCGGGCCCGTTCGCGCAGCGCGATGGCGCGAACGCGGGCGGGGCTCGAAGCGGGCTCGATCGTGAGGGAGACCGTCCACACGATCAGCAGCAACGCGAAGCTGCCGGTGAGGGCGGTGACCAGGACGAGCGGATCGAGCGTGCCGCTCATCTCGACCGGGAAGACGACGAAGAACACGAACGCCGTCAGCAGCAGCTGAAACCGGCTCATCACTCCTCCTCCCGGATCCACTCCCGATCCTACCCGAATCGGACCGGCCGGTGCCGGTACGGAGTTTGTGCGGCACTTACGAACGGAAAACACGATAATTGTCATCGCGGAGACAAGAACCGGCGCACCGGTGAACGCTGCTTTACAGGGTTTACCGACGTCCCTAGCCTGACCTGCGTCGGAACCCTTTCCGACAGCACAGAAACCCGTTCGAAAGGCCATTTCCGTGCGCGAAAAACTTCGTCTCATCCTGGCCGCCGTCCTGGTGCTGCTCGCCGGTCTCCTTTCGGGAGCCACACTCGGCGCGCCCACCGCGATCGCCGCCGACAATCCCTATGCCCGCGGCCCCGCCCCGACCGTGGCGAGCATCGAAGCCACCACCGGCCCGTTCGCCATCTCGCAAACCACCGCGCCCAAGACCTCGACCTTCGGCGGCGGCACGATCTACTACCCGACCAGCACAGCCGAAGGAACCTACGGCGCGATCGCGGTTTCGCCAGGGTTCGTCAGCCCGCAGTCCGCCATCGGCTGGTACGGGCCGCGACTGGCCTCACAGGGGTTCGTCGTGATCACCATCGACACCCTCGGGCTGTTCGACCTGCCCGACAGCCGCGGCACACAGCTGCTCGCCGCGCTGAAGTACCTCGTCGGCCAGAGCCCGGTCAAGAGCCGGATCGACCCCGCCCGGCTCGCCGTGATGGGCCATTCCATGGGCGGCGGCGGGACACTCGAAGCCGCCAGGAGCACGCCCACGCTCAAGGCCGCGATCCCGCTGGCGGGCTACGACTTCAACAACAATTTCTCGTCGCTCAAAGTGCCCTCGCTGATCGTCGGCGTCCAGAACGACGCCATCGCGCCGGTCGCCAACCACTCCCGGCCGTTCTACGCGAGCCTGCCAGCCACGCTCGATCGCGCGTATCTGGAGCTGGCGGGCGGATCGCACTCCACCCCCAATTCCCCGAACACCACGATCGCGAAGTACTCGATTTCGTGGCTGAAACGATTCGTGGACTCCGACACCCGGTACGAACAGTTCCTCTGCCCGATCCCGACCGGCAACCCGGCGATCTCCGCGTTCCAGGGAAACTGCCCGCATACCGCCTGACCCCCGCGATCAGGTGCCGCTCGACGGGGCCGGCCGGTCCCGCCGGCCGGCCCTGAGCAGCTTCCGCCATTTCTCGCTGTCGTGGGCGGCGGGTTCGGTCTCGCTGAGGAACTCCCGCAGGATCGCCAGAAACCGCTCCGGGGCGCTGTGGTGCGGAAAGTGACCGGCGCCTTCGAAGATCTCGAGCCTGCTGCTCGGCAACGCCTCGTAGGCGATCTGCGCGTGCGGGCTGGGCACGACGCGGTCCCGGGTACCCCAGACCAGCATGGTGGGCATGCCCTCGGTGAGATAGCCGCGATCGAGCATCGTGACGACCTGGCCACGCCAGTCCACCACCGAGCGGAGCGTGCGCAGGAACGCCTGCCTGGTGGTCGATTCGGCCAGCCGCACGTACTTGCCGACGACGTAGTCGAAGTCGGAGCCTATGCCGAAGCCGTCGACGGGACGGAGCAGCCGTTCGAACCGGCGCAGCAGGGTGCGCACCGGCAGCGCGCCGAGCAGCGGCAGGATCAGGTCGGTGCCGGGCGCGGTCGCCAGGCGCAGCAGCGGATGGACCTCCGGGCCGACACCGCCGGAACTCACCAGGACGAGCCGTTCGCACAGCTGCGGGAACTGGTAAGCGAACTGCATGGCCACCCCGCCCCCGAGCGAGTGGCCGACCACGCTGACGCGTTCGACGTCCAGGGTGGCGAGCAGGTCCCGCATCGCGCACGCGTAGGCCGCCACCGAGTAGTCGGCGCGCGGTTTGTCCGATCCACCGTGGCCGAGCAGGTCCGGCGCGATCACGGTGAACTCGTCCGCCAGTGCCGACAGCACGGACAGCCACGTCGACGAGTCGTCGCCGATCCCGTGGATGAACAACACGGCGGGCCCGGAACCCGCCCGGCGATAGGCCCGCCGGTACCCGTGAATCACCTGGTATCGAAGCTCGCCGGAATCCGCTGGCATGACGCCCAGTCCAGCACCGGGTGTTGCCGGGCACGTTTCGGGCATGTTGCGATCCGTGCCCGGATACCGGGGGGCGTCCTGCGCGACGGCGTCGCCAAGCAGCTAAACCGTCCACAACGGACAGCGAAACGGCGGCAGGGGACGTTTTCCGCCCGCTGCCGCCGTCACCACTGTCAGGGAATCATCTCGGGCCGCCGCTTGGCGACGACGAACCGCCAGCCCACCACGAGGATGAGCGCCAGCACGGGCAGGGAGTAGAAGGCGATCTTCTCCGCGCCGTCCGAGAAGGCCATCAGCACCACCACCAGCGCGAGGAAGGCCAGGGTGGCCCAGCCGGTGTAGGGCGCGCCGGGCATTCGATAGGCGGGCCGTTCGATCTCACCGCGCAGGGACATCGTCCGCATGCGCATCTGGCAGATGACCAGCGTCGCCCAGGTCGAGATGACGCCCAGCGAGGCGATCGCGATGGCGATGTCGAAGGCCTCCTTCGGCACCAGGTAGTTCAGCACCACGCCCAGCACATAGGCGCCGGACGTGAAAAGAATTCCACCGAACGGCACGTGATGCTTGTTCATTTTTCCGACGAATTTGGGCGCTTCGCCCTTTTCGGCCAGCGCGCGCAGGATGCGGCCGGTGGAATAGAGCCCTGAATTGCACGAGGACAGGGCCGCGGTGAGCACGACGGCGTTCATCACGTCACCGACGCCGGGAATGCCGAGCCGGGAGAACACCGTGACGAACGGGCTTTCCCCGCCGTTGTAGAACGACCACGGCAGCAGCATCGCGAGCATCAGGACCGAACCGACGTAGAACACGCCGATCCGCCAGATCACGCTGTTGATGGCCTTGGGCAGCACCTTGCGGGGATCCTTCGTCTCCCCCGCGGCGATGCCGACCACTTCGATCGCCGAGTAGGCGAAGATGACGGCCTGCAGGGTCATCAGGGCGATCCCGACACCGGCCGGGAACATCCCGCCGTTGCCGGTCAGGTTGTGCACCCCGGCCGTGGTGCCGCCGATGTTCGCGCTGGTGAGCACGAGCCCGACCGCGGTGATCAGGAAGACCACGATGGCGAGCACCTTGACCACGGAGAACCAGAACTCCAGCTCACCGAACAGCTTGACACTGAGCAGGTTCACCGCCAGCAGCACGCCGAGCGCGACCAGCGCGGTGATCCATTGCGGCACGTCCGGCAGCCACTTGTGCACGTAGATCGCGACCGCGGTGATCTCCGCGATCCCGGTCATCGCCCAGTTGACCCAGTACATCCAGCCGGAGGCGAACCCCGCCCACGGCCCGATGAACTTTCGGGCGTACGTCACGAAGCTGCCCGAGGACGGCTCCTGCATGACGAGTTCGCCCAGAGCGCGCATGACGAAGTACGCCGCGATACCGCAGATCGCATAGGAGAAGACCAGCGAAGGACCGACCTGCTGGAGCTTTCCGCCCGCACCCAGGAACAGCCCGACGCCGATGGCGCCGCCGATCGCAATCATCTGCACTTGGCGATTGCCGAGCGCTTTCGTGTAGTTGTCACCCTTTTCAGTGACCACTGTGGAATCCATAGTTGCCAGACCGTAGACCACCTTGCCCAGGTGACCCAAGCCACAAAGGAAAGACTTAAGGTGTGCGGGAAATCACGTAGGGAAATCACTAGTCCCAACGTGCGGGATGGGCGCCGCGTGCCGCACACTGGCGGGCTTCTAGGCTGTGTGGTGTGGATCTCGCATCGCTGCTTGACCGGATCGCCTTCGACGTCGAGGCCGACGACGCACGGGGCAAGGTCGCGGACTACATCCCCGCGCTGGCCAGGGTGGATCCGGACCGGTTCGGCATGGCCGTTGCCGAGCTCGACGGCACGGTGTACGGCGTCGGCGACTGGCGGCAGCCGTTCTCCATCCAGAGCATGTCGAAGGTGTTCACCCTGGCGCTGGTGCTGGCACAGGCCGAGGGCGCCGACCTCTGGGATCGGGTCGGCCGGGAGCCGTCGGGCGACCCGTTCAACTCGCTGGTGCAGCTCGAACACGAGGACGGCATCCCGCGCAACCCGTTCATCAACGCGGGCGCGCTGGTGGTCACCGACGAACTGGCCCGCTACGGCGACGCGGCGGAGGAGCTGCTGACCTTCCTGCGCAAGGAAAGCGGCACACCCACCCTGGCGTTCGACGCCGAGGTCGCGACCTCCGAGGCCGAGCACGCCGACCGCAACCGGGCGCTCGCGTACTTCATGGCCGCCTACGGCAACATGCGCCATCCCGTGCCCGAGGTGCTCGACCAGTATGTCCGGCAGTGTGCGATTTCGATGAGCTGCGCCGACCTCGCCCGTTCGTCGCTATTCCTGGCCAGGCACGGAATCCGCAACGACGGCAGCCGCCTGCTCGGGCAAAGCGAGGCCAAACGCGTCAACGCCGTGATGCTGACCTGCGGCACCTACGACGCGGCGGGCCAGTTCGCCTACCGCGTGGGACTGCCCGCCAAGAGCGGCGTCGGCGGCGGCATCCTCGCGATCGTCCCCGGCCGCTGCACGGTGTGCGTCTGGAGCCCCGGCCTCGACAAACGCGGCAACTCCGTCGCCGGCGCCACCGCACTGGACCTGTTCACCACCCTGACCGGCTGGTCCATCTTCTGACCGCCCGAGAAAGCCTCTGAAGGCCACCATGACGGCGTTAGAAGGCGTCCGGAAGTTGATGTCATGGCGTCCAGTTTGGTGCCTGGGGCCGCGTCCCTTCAGTCCGCTACCCCAGGCTTGCCGTGTGCCCTGATGGGAGCCTTCACGGCGTTTAACGCTGTCATGGTGGCCTTCAGGGGCACGCATGAAACGGTCGTGGCGGTATAAAACGGGCGAATGGGCCGACTTTCCGTCCTTTGTGGAGGGTAAGCGACTTCGAAGGACAGGCGCCCGAGGCTTCGAGCGGCGGCTGCTGCGACGGTAGTGGTCACTTCGGAAGTTCTTCGGGGGTGTTGGTGGAGCGTGGTCTGTTTCGCTCGAGTGTGGGACTCGGCTCCCTGGGTGTGGGACTCGCGGAGGAGCTGCGCGCCGTGCGGCGAGTCCCACACTCAGGCGTGCGAGTTCCACGTTCACGGGGGCGAGTCCCACGCTCGGACACACGAAAATCGCCAAGACCCCCGAAGAACCTCCGAAACCAACCACTTAGGGCGCCGTGAAAGCAGGTGAGGCGGGCCAGGTCTGCCGCTGGGCCGGGCCGGTGGTCCGCGGTGCGTTCTTCTGGGCAGACGCCGGGCCGGGCTCGACGGCGGCACAGTGGGTGCCGCGGCGTGGGGTCTTGCCGGTGATCAGGTAGTCGTCCGTCGCCTGGATGACGCAGTCGCTGTTCTTGAAGTACGCGCCGTGTCCCCAGCCGTCGTAGGACAGCAGGACGGCGCCGCTCTGCCTGGACGCCGTCCGCGCCCATTCGTACGGTGTCGCCGGGTCGTACCGGCTGTTCAGCATCAGGACGGGCGGCGCACCGTGGACGGACAGCGGGTGCGGCGGGTTGCGGACTTGGCCGGGCCAGCCGATGCAGCCGGTGGTGGCCGTCCAGCCGAGCGGGGAGCGCTTCATGTCGGGCGCCACGGTGCGCTCGATCGCCTTCCGGTAGACGTCGAGCTCGGCGAAGCTGCGCACCGGCAGGCTCCAGTCCTGGCAGAACACCGCCTGGAACGGCGAGGGCACCGAGATCGCGGACGGCTCGGCGGCACCGAACGACTCGGGATTCGGCTTGCCGTCCCGCAGCGAGGCCAGGTAGCTCGCCAGCTGGCCCCACGACGGACCGTAGAACGCGCCACCCATGGTGCCCAGCAGGACGGACGGCTCGATCGGCTCGCCACTACCCGGGGCCTTCAGCTCGCCCCGTTCCGACTTGCCGTAGAGATCCGCGAACACCGCGCCGACGTCCTGCCCGTGCAGCGCGCACGACGCCGTGCGGTCACACCAGGCCGCGAACTGCTCGAAGAGCCCCTGCGCCGACTTGCTTTCCGAGCGCAGGAACTGCCAGGCCGTGGTCTGGCTGTGGTCCATGTTGCTGTCGAGCACCAGCGCCCGGATGTTCTCCGGGAACAACTCCGCGTACTGCTGGCCCATCAGCGTTCCGTACGACTCGCCGTAGTAGGTGAGCTTCCGCTCGCCCAGCCCGGCGCGGATGACGTCCATGTCCCGCGCCACGCTCTCGGTGTCGACGAAGTCGAACAGCGGCCCGGTGAGCTTGCGGCAGCTCTCCCCCAGCGCCTTGTTGTGCGCGGCCAGCCCGCGGAACTCGGCCTCATTGGCCGGGACCTGCGCGTAGGGCGCGCTCATCTTGTCGTAGTCGCAGAGCACGGGATGGCTGGCGCCGACCCCGCGCGGGTCGAAGCCGACCGTGTCGAACCGGCGGGTGATCTCCGGCGACAGGCTCCAGCCCGCCTTGACCTCGTCCACGCCGGAGCCACCGGGGCCGCCGGGGTCCATCAGGATCGAGCCGATGCGCGCGCCGGGGTCGGTGGCCTTCTTCCGTGCCAGCGCGATCTCGATCGTCGCGCCGTGCGGCTTCGACCAATCGATCGGCACGGTCACCGTGCCACAGTCGAGACCGGGCGCGTCCGCACACGGCTTCCAGCCGACGGTCGACGCCGGTGCGGCCGCCTCAGCCGCCAGAGCCGGTGCGCTGAACCCGGACAACAGCATCAGCACACCCGCGGCGGCCGCGCCGAACACGGTGCTTCGTCCCGCCATGGTGAATTCTCCACTCAGCTTCACAAGACTCGGTAGGTAAGCCCCATACTGTCGAAAACCGGCTGGCCTGTCATTTCAGGAGGAGCGCCATGACCGTGTCCAGGCTGCGCGACATCCCGGGAATCGGGGTGGACGTCATCGGCGACGCGGCGGACGCCGCCGCCGATCCGGACTTCCTGCGCCTCGAGAACCTCGACACCGACCTGCGTCCCCCGGCGGTGGCACTGGCGGCGACCCTGGCCGCGATCGACGACGACGCGGCCAACAGTTACCTGCCGTTCCACGGACATCGCTCGCTCCGCGAGGCCGCGGCCGCACACGTCGGACGGCTCGCCGGGCGTTCCTACGATCCGCGCACCGAGTGCGTGAGCGTCGCCGGTGGCCTGAACGGCGTCCTCAACACGCTGCTCGCCACCGTCGAACCGGGTCAGGAGGTCGTGCTGTGCGATCCCCTCTACGCCGGACTGGTGAACCGGGTGCGACTGGCGGGCGGGGTCCCGCGCTTCGTGACGGGCGAGGCCACCGCGCGGGGCTGGACAGTCGACCCCGGCAGGCTCGCCGAGGCCGTCGGACCGGACACCGCCGCGGTGCTGATGATGGGCCCGGCCATGCCGACCGGGCTGGTGCTCGACGACTCGCACTGGTCCGCGCTGGCCGCCGCCTGCGAACGGCACGACGCCTGGCTGATCTACGACGCGGCGATGGAACGCATCCGCTTCGACGGGCTGCCGCCCAGCCATCCGGCCGCCTGCGCCGGGCTGGCCGAGCGGACCATCACGGTCGGGTCGGCCGCCAAGGAGCTGCGCATGATCGGCTGGGTCGCCGGCCCGGCGCCGATCCTCGCCGACATCAAGCTGGTCGGGCTGACGAACGTCGTCTGCCAGGTCGGGCTGGGCCAGGCCGCCGTCGCCGCCGCGCTGGACGCGCCCGACGCGGAAGCCGACGTGGCCGCGGCGACTGCCGAATGGCAACGCCGCTGCGAAACCGTGCTCGACCAGCTCGCCGCATACCCGGTCATCCGGCCACACGGCGGCTGGTCCCTGCTGATCGACAGCGAACCGCTCGGCCTGACGCCCGCCGCGTTGTCCCGGCTCCTGTTCGACCGGGCGAAGGTGGCGACCACCCCGATGGACGGCTGGGGACCGAGCGGCGCACGCTACCTGCGGATCGTGTTCGCCAACGAACCGGCGGGCAGGCTCGCGGAGCTCCGCGACCGGTTCCGGCTCGCCGTCGGCTGAAATACCGCCCCGGGCCCACCGTCTGCGGATCTACCGTGGTCACATGGCCGAAAGCACCACGGCGAAGGTCATCGGCTGGACGCTGGTGACGGCGGTCGGGATCTGGGCCGCCTTCGCGCTGGCGCACGGGGACGACAGCCCGCCGCTGCCCAGCAGGGCGGAGGCCGAGTCCACCATCGTGGCGAAGGTCGGCGAAGAGACGCTCACCGGCGTCGTCGCGAACTGCGCGGAACCCGATGACCAGGGCTACGACTGTTTGCTGCGTGATCAGAAAGGCCGTCACGGCTATTCAGGAACCTTCTTCATGAAACAGAACAAGGATGACGAAGGTGGCTATCGCCGATTTCTGGCGACCACGAGATGGGACTTTCCCCTCGACTCGGACGGGATCCTCGCACAGCGGGCGCTCACTCATGACCGCACCGGCACCGTCGCCACCTGCCCGGAACCGGCGCCCGGCCAGACCGTCACCTGTGCGGTGACCGGGCTGCTGCGGACCGCTACGGTGAACCGGATCGACGCCCTCCGGTACCGGCTGGTCCTGACGTTCACCGTGCCGCCGCCGAAGTGAATCGTTCACCATATCGGGTGATTTTCTCAGGTTTTACCACCTTTTCGACAAGTAAGGAAAAGGGCGGTAAAGAGAACCGGGAAGAGCTTGGCAAATTCTTTGCACGAGGCGTGTTCAGCGCCACTCTACAAGCCGATGCGGAAAGCTCTGCGACGGGCCTAACATCGAACTATGTTTATCGCACTGATCACCTACACAGCACCCGAGATAGAAGTCGACTACGCGCTGGCGGAGCACACCGCCTGGTTGCGAAAACAGTTCGATCGAGGACTGTTCCTCGCCGCCGGTAAATGCGCGGGCAAGGCGGACAGGGTGATCCTCACCCGGCCGCTCCTGCGGGGGAAACTCGACGCGATACTGGCGACCGACCCGTTCGTCTGGCAGCACCTCGCCCGGTACGAGGTCATCGAGTTCTCCCCCACCCGCACCGCCCACGAATTCCTTCCACTCAACGAGGCACTGGCCTCCTGAACCAGGTGCGGGGAACAGGTGGCCCGGCAATGATGCCCGCCACCTGCGCGCACTGCTCGCAGTACTCCCGGTGGATCGAACTCGCCCGGCTCCGGCCACGGCTGAGGACTCCCCGGACTTCGCCAGTGTCCAGTCTCAGCGGACCACCGCGCGATGGACGACACCGTGCGACCCCACGCAGTGAGCGTCCACATCGGACGGATCGGGCTGGTGGTCGACCTGCAGCGTGGTGTGCTCCAGGTGGTGCTCCTCGCGCAGCAAGGTCTCGATGTCACCGCGGATCCGGTGGCAGTCCGCGCCGGGCTCGACGAGCACGTGTGCCGAAAGCGCGTTCTGCCCGGAGGTGATCTGCCAGAGATGCAGATCGTGCACCTCGGCGACGGCGGGCACCGCGGCCAGCTGGGCGCCGATGGCCTCGGGGTCCATCCCGACGGGGGCCGCTTCGAGGAAGATCCGGCCCGATTCGCGGACCAGGCCCCAGCCCGCCTTCGCCATCAGCGCCGCGACCACCAGCGCGGCGATCGCGTCGGCCTGGCTGAACCCGGTCAGCCAGACGACGGCGCCTGCCACCGTCGTGGCGATGAAGGCATAGAGGTCATTGAGGACGTGCTGGAAGGCGCCCTCGACGTTGAGACTGGACCGGTTGGCCCGGCTCAGACACCAGGCGGCGGCGATGTTGACCGCGATGCCCAGCAACGCGGTCAGCAGCACCGGCAGGCCCTTGACCTCGGGCGGGTCGATGAGCCGGTTGATGCCCTCGTAGGTGAACCACACGGTCAGCAGGAGCAGCGTGAGCCCGTTGGCCTGCGCGGAAAGGATCTCCGTGCGCTTGAGGCCGTAGGTGTAGCCGCCCCGCGCCGGGCGTGCCGAAAGCCGCATGGCCACCAGCGCCAGCACGATCGCGACGGCGTCGGTCAGCATGTGCCCCGCGTCGGAGATCAGCGCGAGCGAACCGGCCAGCAGCCCGACGACGACCTCGCCCGCCATATAGGTGACGATCAGCGCGAGTGCGGCGGCCAGCCACTGGCGGTCCGCACCGGCCGTGACGCCGTGCCCGTGTCCATGACCCGCGTCCTGAGACTTCACACCCGCTTCTTCGTCGCTCGTGTTCACCCCTGGACAATACATGCATACATGCGCATGTGGCAATTGGTTGCCTCCGCAATGAGTGAAGGTCAGCTCTCACTTGTGCTACCTTCTCGCCAGGTGAAGTCAGGAGGCCCCCGGTGAACGTCGTGTTATGGATCGTCCAAGGCGCGCTCGCGCTGCTGTTCCTAATGGCTGGCGTGACCAAGGTCAGCAAGCCGAAGGAGAAGCTGGCAGGCCAGATGAAGTGGGTGGTGGACTCGTCCCCCGGCTTCGTCAAGTTCGTCGGCGCGGTCGAGGTGCTGGGCGCGCTGGGCCTGGTCCTGCCCGCGCTCACCAAGATCGCGACCGTGCTCACCCCGCTCGCGGCCGTCGGGCTCGCCATCGTGTCGATCGGCGCCGTGGTGATCCACGTCCGGGCGAAGGAACCGCGCGAAACCGGCTTCACCGTCGTCCTGACCCTGCTCGCCGTTTTCGTGGCCTGGGGCCGTTTCGGACCCTACGCCTTCTGAAACCCCGGCGAGAGTCGAGCCAGCGGGCTTGACCTTCGAGCCGGGTCGAAGGTCTACCGTCATCCGGTGGGCACCTACCGCATTTCCCAGGTCACCGACCGGACCGGCGTTCCGGCCACCACGCTGCGGTTCTACGAGCAGGCCGGGTTGCTGCCCGCCGGGCGCAGCGCGGCGGGCTACCGGCTCTACGACGACGCGTCGCTGGACAGGCTGGCGTTCATCGCGTCGGCCAAGGGACTCGGGCTGCAGCTGGAGGACATCGCCGAGCTGCTGAGCGTCCGGCAGGACGGCGCGTGTGTGGACTTGCGCGACAAGTTGCGTCCCCTGGTTTCCGCGCGACTCACGCTGGCACAAAACCGTGTCGACGAGTTGACGACGTTGAGCGACCAGCTCACCGACACGCTCGCGCGGCTGGAAGTGCTGCCCGCCAGCGAAAGTCCCTGTACCGACGACTGCGGTTTCCCCCACCCCGCCAAGGAAGTGCCGATCGCCTGCTCGCTCGCCGCCGCCGGGCAGGACACGCGGGCCCAGCGGTGGCGGGAGCTGCTCGGGACCGCGCCCCGGGAGCGGATCACCGGCGGAATCCGCGTCGAACTACCCGCCGCGCTCGCGTCGGCGGTCGCGGAACTGGTGGTCGCCGAGCAGCAGTGCTGCCCGTTCTTCGCCTTCCGGCTCCGGTTCGCCGCGGACGTCGTCCAGCTGCTGGTCCAAGCCCCGGAGCAGGCCGCGAGCCTGCTCGACGAGCTGTTCGGACCGGTCGTTCAGGCCCGCCAGCCGTAAACCAGCAGGAAGAAATCGGCCTCCCGCGCGACCAACAGGCTTCGGGCCCGTCACCGAAGCGGTGACGGGCCCGAAGGAACTACAGCCGGCGAAGATCAAGCCTTCGCGCGCACCTGGGTGCGCGCACGCAGGTCCAGTTCGATCTGTTCCAGGCTGCGGCCCTTGGTTTCCGGTACGAGCCACTTGGTCAGCCCGAACAGCACCACGTTGATCCCGGCGAAGAGGAACATCGAGCCACCGATGCCCAGCGACTTCGGGTCCGAGATGATCGGGAACACGGCGCTGACGAGGCCGGTCGCCGCCCACAGCACGACACTGGCCACGCCCATGCCCGACGCCCGCGCCTTGAGCGGGAACACCTCGGCCATCATCACCCAGACGACCGCGCCCCAGCCGAGCTCGTAGCCCACCAGGTACAGGATCATCATGACGAGCATGAGGATGCCGCGGGTGCCGACATCGTGCACGTTCAGCACGACAAGCCCGGCGGCCACCAGCGTGACGACCATGATGACGTTGCCGATGAGCAGCAGCGGTTTACGGCCCCACCGGTCGACCACGAACACCACCCAAGCGGTGAACAGGAACTTGGTCAGCCCGAGCAGCACCCCCGAGAGCAGCGCGGCCTGGGTGGCGAAACCGAGGCCGATCAGCATGGTCGGGAAGTAGGCGTTGATCGCGTTGACCCCGCTGAACTGCTGCCCGACGGCCAGCAGGAGCGCGACCACCAGCATCGGCCGCACCCACGGCGCCCACAGGTCGCGGATGCGCCCCTTCTGGCCGCTGTCGAGCCGCAGGACCTCGCGGATCGACTCGATCTCCTCGTCGAGGTTCGCCTTGCCGCCGTGCGCGCTGATGAGGACCGAACGCGCTTCGTCCTCGCGGCCGTTCTTCAGCAGCCAGCGCGGGGTTTCCGGCAGGATGATCAGGCCGAGCAGCAGGACGACCGCCGGGACGATCGCGCCGGCGAACATCAGCCGCCAGTTGCCAGAGGTGCCGAGCCCGTAGCTGACCAGGAACGCGATCAGGATGCCCAGCACGATGAAGATCTGGTTCAGCGCGCCCATCGCGCCGCGCAGCTTGGCCGGGGCCAGCTCCGAAAGGTACGTCGGCACCGTGGACGAGGAGAGTCCGATCCCGAGCCCGATGACCAGCCGGGAAACAACCAGCAGGGTGAAGGTCGGCGAGAAGGTCGCCGCGAGCGTGCCGACGATGACGATCACCGCGGCCACCATGATGGTGCGCCGCCTGCCGATCTTCTCGTTCGTCCTCGGCGAGCACAGGGCGCCGATGATGGCGCCGACCGACAGGCTGGCCGTGATGACGCCCTTGTCCCAGCTGGTCAGCCCGAACAGTTTGGTGATGAAGGGCAGGGCGCCGGAAATGACACCAAGGTCGTAGCCGAACAGGATGCCGCCGAGCGCACCGAAGAAGTACAACGTGGTTCTGCTGATCTGCCGCCGCGCAGGCTCTGTCTGCGTCATTGCCGTGTCGCCTCTTTCTCTGGTCTAGGCCACGAGGGCCCTCACACTCACACGCTGCAAACGGACGTACAAGACAGGCGTTGATAACGATTCAGAAACCTGATCGTCATTCACATACGTGAAACCACTCGGAACGGTCTGCCGTGAACTGTCCTCATAGGACGATTTCGGGCCTAGTTTTCCTTGTTGATCACCGAGGAAGACTCACCGTCAGGGTCGCGCCGAAGCTGTCCCGCACCGGGACCTCGACGCTCTTGCGGCGCACGGTGACCCGGATGCTGGCCTGCTGCTGGGTCGGATCGGACACGGCGACCTGCCAGCCGTCGCGCGTGCGGCCCAGCGCGACGGACGCGGGACCGGAGACAGTGAGCTCGTCGACCGAGCCCGCGGCGAAGAAGTTGGCGAGCAAAGTGCTGTCCCACAAGCGAACCGCCTGCGCCACCGGGGTGTTGGACCGGACGCGCCACGACCACGCGGACGCGGCCGTCTGGAGCACCGACGCCGTCGGCAGCACCGCGTAGGCGTAGGTCGCGCCCGAGGGCCTGACCCCGTGTTCGATCACCAGCTTCTGGTAACGCCGGGTGCAGGGAACCGTGGTGCCCTTGGTGTTCGCGCCGGTGTCGACGTCGCGCCAGGCACCGATGCGGTCCTCGCGCAGCGCCGTCACCTCGGCGTCGCCGAGCAGTACGTACCCGCCGACGTCCGCCAGGTGCAGCCAGCGCGCCCGGCGGAGGCTGCCCACCTTTCCTGGATCGACCGCGACCCGGCGCCCGTCCGCGAGCAACGCGCCCTTGCCGCCCTCCCCGAGGTTGCGGTTCTCGATCGTAGTCCGGATCCGCTCGCCCGAGGCGTCGGTGATCCCCGCACCGAGGCAGACGATGCCCGAGGGCGTGAAAAACCACGACTTCTTCGCCGTCAGCGTGCCGTCGGCCGATACGAAGTCCATCGCGTACGCCCCGTGCCGGGCGTCCCAGCGAGCGCCGCCGGTATGCGCTTTCGTGGTCAGCGGCACCTGCCCGAGCGCGCCGGTCGGACCCGTCTTCGTCGTGGTTCCCGGCAGCAGCAGCGGATCGACCGTCGGCCAATAGGCGTCGGTGTAGTGCCCCAGCGCGTTCGGCAGGAACGTGTAGAGCACCCCGTCGCCGGTGTACCAGCCGTGCAGATTCATCGAGTTGACCGACTCGTACCGCGAGATCCGTGTCGAGCTGACCCCCAGCGAGCTCGACCAGTCCTCGGTGATGTGCACCATCCGGTCCTGCTGGCCGAAAACGCGGTGCGCGGCGACGACCGGGGTGCGCCGGACCTTCGTGGCGAGCAGCTCCTGCGCGAACTCGACCCCGGGAATGGCCACCAGGTCCGGGCCGGGCGCGAACCGCTCGGGGTCCGGGATCTTGAACAACGGCGCGAACTTGCCCTCGCCGATCCATTTGGCGACGAGCCCGCCGAGGTCCGCCTTGGTCTGTCCCGAAGCCGACCGGGCGAGCACCGCCGTGGCGACGGTCAGCTGGTGCCCGATGTCGTGCGCGGTCTCGCCTTGGCGCGAGAGCATCCGCCCGCGGACCGGCTCCATCAGCGCGCCACCGAAGACGAACGGCGCGAACGTGTCCGCCACCAGCGCGTAGACCTTGTCCTTGAGCTCGGCCGGGAGCGCGTACGGGGTGCCCGCGGTGACGTGGATGGTCCCGGCCAGCGCGGTGAGCAGCACGATGCCGTAGTGCCCGGAGTACGGGATCGAGTCGTGCTGCAGGAAAGAGCCGTCGGTGTGGAAGCCGTCGCTGGCGGACTTGTTCAGCTTCGCGACGACACTGGCCGCTCCCCCGCCCGCGACGTCGGTGATCGCGTCGATGCCGGTCGCGATGTACGCGGTGTCGCCGATCAGCGCGCCCGCCACGATCGAGATCAGCGCCTTGTCCGCACGGTTGGCCCCGGTCTCGACCAGCGCCTTGTTGTTGGCGCGGCGGTTAGGGTCGCCGACGAACCGCTGGATCGGCTTGACGTACCGCGCCAGATCGGCGGCGTCGAGCTCCTCGGCGACGGTGACGAGGGTGTGCAGCAGGTAGTACGGGATGCCGATCTCGTAGGTGTACCAGTTGCCGATTTCGGCGACGTTCTCGTTGTACTGGTTGGTGTACAACAGGTTCAGTGCCGCTCTGAGCCGGTCGAGGACGGCCGGGTCACCCGCGAGCGCGCTGCCCGGCGTGCCCCAGCAAACCGCGATGGCCCGCAGCCGGGCGTACATCGACGTCGTGTAGTCGCTGCCCGGCCCGAACGGCAGGTCCGCCCAGAGCGGGCCGCCGGTCACCGTCATGCTCGCGTTGTACGACTTCGCGACCCGGTCGAGGTTCGCCAGTGCCTCGGTCCGCTCGGCCGACGGCCGGTTGATCCCGGTCTGCAGCTGCCGGTAGCCGGTGACGATCGCCGAGGTGGCGGCCGGTAGGGCGTCGGCAGTTTCGGCGGTGAGGACCTTCGAGGCGAACGCCGGTCGTGACGCCACGGCCGTCAGAGCGGCCGCGGCGGCCGCGACAGCGCCTCCGCGCAGTGCGGTTCTCCGGTTTACGGGCATGACAAGGCTCCCTGGGTCAAGACGGCGTCGGCTTGCG